>NZ_JBAFSM010000045.1:0-39521 GCF_036688125.1 Pannus brasiliensis CCIBt3594
TGACTCCTGACTCCTGGCTCCTGACTCCTGACTCCTGGCTCCTGACTCCTGACTCCTGACTCCTGACTCCTGCCTCCTGCCTCCTGCCTCCTACCCCCTGCCTCCTGAATATTGAACTACTGACGGCGGAAAAACTTATGATTATCGAGGATGAGGAACTGCGGGATATTTATAAAACCGCCACATCGGAACGATTACAGAAATTAGAAGCCAGTTTACTGCGTCTGGAGAAGCAACCCCGCGATAGTAAGAGCCTCGATGAATTTTTACGCGAGGCGCACACGCTGAAGGGGGATTCCCGGATGTTGGGGGTGATCGATGTCGAAAAACTCACCCACCAGATCGAGGAACGCGTGGCCGGGGTGCGGAGGGGCGAGGCGATCCTCAACGAGTACCTGTTCGATCGACTGTACCGGGGACTCGACGCGCTCCGGGAACTGATTCACGAGGCCGTTACCGGGACGAAGGCGGCGATCGATGTCGTCGAGGTGATGGCGCGGTTAACGGGAGAGGACGGGACGGAAACCGATTCGCCCTCGAAAATCTCTCTGGAGACGGAAGACAATTCTAAAGATACTTTTCCCGGCGAGGAATCTTCTTTCACCCCGGATACCTTGGAAACGATCCGCGTGGAGTCGGGGAAGCTCGATCGATTGATGGGGCAGACGGGAGAACTCACCGTGACCAACGCCCGGATCGCCCGTCAGATGACCGATATCGACGATCTGATCGAGCTTTACGAGGACTGGCAGAAAGAGGCCGACGGGCCGATCGAACGACATCAAAAGCGTCTGGAAACGCTGGGAATCCTGCTCGATCGCCTGAAAGACACCGCGACCGAAAATTTCGCCCGTCTCGAAGCGATCGCCGGCGATCTCGATTCCGGTATCCGTCAACTGCGTCTCTTACCCCTGTCGAACCTGTTCGCCTTTTTCCCCCGCATGGTTCGGGATCTGGCGCGGGAGATGGGCAAGGAAATCGACCTGATTATCGAGGGGGGCGATATTCCCGCGGATAAACGGATTATCGAGGAGATGAAAGACCCGATCCTGCATATTCTCCGGAACGCTATCGATCACGGTTGCGAGACGGTGGAGGAACGGATCGCCATCGGGAAACCGCCGAGAGCGACGATTCGTTTGAGAGGGTATAGCGATGGGAGTCGGGTGGGGATCGAGATTAGTGATGACGGTCGCGGCCTGGATCTGGAAAAGATTAAAAATACCGCCGTCCGTCGGGGACTCTATAGCGCGGAACAACTCGATCGATTCCCGGACGAACAACTGCGATCGCTGATTTTCGCGCCGGGTTTCTCCACCCGCGACCGGGTGACGGAGATTTCCGGACGGGGGATCGGACTGGACGCGGTTCGGAACTCGATCGAGCGTCTCAAGGGAACTTTATCCCTGACTTCGGTTCTGGGGATGGGTTGTCTGTTCCGCATCGAGATCCGCGCCACCCTCGCCACCACTTCGGTGTTAATTCTTCGGGTCGCTCATCTCCTCTGTTCCCTCCCCGTGGAATCGGTGGAAACCGTCCGGCTGATTTCGAGGGAAGAAATTTCGCGATCTGACGGTCGATCGGTGATGCTGTGGAACGATCGTCCCGTCACGGTGGCTTGGTTGGCGGATCTGTTAGAGGTTCCGGTGACGGTTCCGCGTTCTCCGGTCGCGGCCGGGGAGAGTCAGAAATCGATTCCCTGTGTCGTTTTGAGAGTCGGCGAGGAACGTCTCGCGTTGCTGGTAGACGAGGCGATCGACCAACAGGAAATCCTGATCAAACCGCCTTGCAAAGTCCTCCAACGGATTCGCAACGTCACCGGATCGACCATTCTAACTACCGGGGAGGTCTGCACGCTTCTCAATCCCCTAGACCTCTTAGAAACGGTGAATAAAGGCTTCCGACCGGCACCGATTATCGAGATCGAGGAAAATCCCGTCTCTCGAAAATTACTGCTGGTCGAAGATTCGATCGTGATCCGTACCCAACTGCAACGTCTGTTGACTACCGCGGGTTACGAGGTCTCGATCGCTACCAACGGATGGGAAGGGTTACAAAAACTAGAGAGTGAATCATTCGCCGCCGTCGTGTCTGATGTGGAAATGCCCGATCTCAACGGGTTAGAAATGACCTCCCGAATCCGTCAACAGGAGAACTATCGGGACTTACCGATCGTTCTCGTCACCACCTTGGCCACCGAGGAAGATAAACGCCGCGGGGCCGAGGCCGGGGCTAACGCTTATCTAACTAAAGGTGATTTCGATCAGAAAATTCTCTTGAAAACTCTGGCAGAATTGATCGAAAATCGCTATCGATAACCACCCTAGTTATTCATGGAGGATTCCCATCATGCCCGCGCCCGTTAAAGTTTTACTCGTCGAAGATTCTCCCGTCGCGTTAGGAGTTTACAAAAAAATTCTCGAATCCTCTAAAGACATCGATGTGGTAGGAACCGCTTTCGATGGAGCCGAAGCCTTGACCATGATCCCGCAAGTTCAGCCCCAAGTGATCTGCACCGATTTACAGATGCCGAAAATGGACGGGTACGAGTTTATCAAACAGGTCATGGCTCATAATCCCCTACCGATTCTCGTACTCAGTAACGTCGTCCAGAAAAGCGATATCGATAATATCTTCACGGTGTTGAAATCTGGCGCGGTCGATGTCATCCCCAAACCCCAAGGCGCGAGTCCCGAATCGTCGGAAGAGTTTAAAAAGCAGTTGGTTGTTAAGTTAAAAGTTCTGGCGACCAAAAAAGTGGCCGCCAAACCGTTAACCTGATCGCGCTTTTTTGGGTTTGTAGTTGCTGATTCCTAATTCCTGACATCTACCTCGATCGAGGGAATTAGGATTTTTTTATCGATCGATAAAATGATTTTAGAGAATTCAATATTTGATTCTCTTAGACATTAAGTGAAAAATATTTCCTATGTTACATTTTGGCGCGAACCTCGCATCCCTACCCTTAACACGTCGAGTAGGAACCCCGATATTAACCCACTGCAAACCCTGTATATTGTCTGATTAAAGGTTCGTGAAAAGCTAAGACAATATCTTCTTTAGGAATACCTAATTTAACCAATTCATTGGCAATTCCTACTTCGGTTCCATCGTGTTGAATCCAGATTTTAGCATTTTTAATCTCTTCGGGTCTAATTCCCCGCCACTCTCGGCGTTTCAAGACCATAGCGTCCGAAGAGTGCTATTGAGCGAGGTCGAGCCGCAACGCGTGTGAGCCGAGCGAAATGATACCCCGTCCGCTTGCGGCGGGGATGTTCATTCGCTGGTTTTGTTAAAAAATATAATTTTTTTTGACCGAGCTTGACATTTCTTTCCCCCTGTGTTACGTTTTGTAGCGTTAATAAATACTTCTTAAGGGGGATGACAAATATGAAACTAAGAAATACTTTAGCCATTAGCGCGACTGCCTTAAGTTTAAGTATGGCTGGCTTTGCTGGAAATGCCTATGCAGGAAGTTTTACGACGACATTAACGCTATCACCGGCTAGTGTTGACGGAATTAACAGAGTTGTTCTCAATTTCTCCACTAACTCAACGACCGGTACGATAAATAAAAATGGTTTAATTAATTGGGATTTAGAGCTATTCGCCGGCACTACTTCTCTTTTTAGAGATACTGTTGTGAGTGGTGGGGTGTTGCAACCCTCTTCCTTTGGATTTACTAGAAGTATTGATTTTAGTTTCAATCTCGATACTTCCACCTTAACTACATTTGATAATGATGTGTTTGCTAATCGCATAAATGCCAATTATGTTGGTATTTTCTACAATGCTTTCAATATTTCCGCTAATCAACTCATAATCTGTAAAAATACTAATGGGGTTGCAATAGATGATAATGGTCCGGGGAACTGTCCTTCTTCTACTTCTACCTTTACTCAGCAAACCCAACAAAGCCAGGCCACTCCAGAACCGGGTAGCGTGTTAGCCTTATTAGGGTTAGGTTTAGGGACTTTGGCTGTTAAAGGGAAAAAACAGGCTTAAATGTCTCTAAGGTTGGCAACGATAACCGATTTGTGATGCCATCGTTGTCGAGAATTTTTGAATTAATTTGGTGTGTAGGGGTTAACGTTGGTTGACCCTTTTTTGATGGGTCGCACTTTTACTCCCCGAAAATAGTCCATGCAGATTTTTTCTGATTTTTGGGTTGAAGTAAGTAGGCTTAATTAATGATTAGATAGTGGAACGGGCTTCTAGCCTGTTAACGGGTTCGATCGCCTACAGCCTGTTTATTGCCTCGTGGTGGGAACCGCTGACCTAACCTATCCTACGGCCTCTGCCCCCACAAGATAGAAAAACCGGACAAGCGGGGAGGGAAATTAGGGTTGTAAATCTCGATGATTAGAAAAATCTGTAGTTATCGCTACATTTTTTCGCATTGTTAGCGTATCCTGATATAAAAGCGAGTTCTCCCGATCGCCTCGCCCCGTGGATATGAAAACCTCGTTCTCGAAACTTCTCGATCGCCCGTTCCGAAAGCGTTTTTTAACGCCTCGATCGACTATAAAGCTCACTTATCGAGATTATCAACCCAAATTTACCTACCAACAGATTCTTTTCTCGTATATCGGCAGTTTTCTCGGGATCGCTTTCCTCGCCTATCTTTCCCTCTACAGTAGCTATCCCCTCATCGCCGCACCGTTCGGCGCTACCGCCGTGTTAGTGTTCGGGGTTCCCGATAGTCCCTTCGCCCAACCCCGGAACGTGATCCTCGGCAATACGTTTAGCTCGATCGTGTGCGTGATTTTCATCTCCCTATTCGGTTCCCAACCCTGGGTGATGGCCCTGGCGGTGGCCACCGCGATCAAGGTGATGCTATTGACCCGTACCGTTCATCCACCGGGGGGCGCGGTCGCTCTCGTGGGAGTGATGAGTCATGCCGACGGTCATTTCGTTCTCACGCCCGTACTGTTGGGATCGATATTGATCGTCCTCTCTACCTACCTGTTTCAGAATCTCGTCGCCCGCAACACTTACCCGCGACATTGGCTATAGGGATGGGAAGCGGAAAAGCGATCGGGAAGTCGTTAGTATAGACACAGTAGACCGGAGTAGCGATCCGCTCCGAACCGGCTCTCTTTTTTTGCCACTTTCCCCGATGACTTTTTCCTCCGTTATTCGCTCGATCGAGAAATCGCCCCTCACCGCCGAACTTCTCCAAAAACTCACTAAAAACGGCTCTTTAACCCTCACGGGTGTCTCCCGCTTACCCAAGGGTCTAGTATCGTCCGCGTTAGCCCGTCGCGACGAGAAAAATCTCTGTGTCGTCTGCGCCACCCTAGAGGAAGCCGGACGGTGGGCGACCCAATTCGAGGCGATGGGCTGGAAAAGCGTCCATTTTTACCCGACTTCCGAGGCTTCTCCCTACGAGGCTTTCGATGTCGAGTCGGAAATGATCTGGGGACAACAGCAGGTTTTATCGGCGTTAATCCGGGATGGCGCGGGAATCGCCGTCGTTACCACCGAGAAAGCCCTACAGCCCCATCTTCCTCCCCCGGACGTATTTCAAGCCCACGTTTTAAATTTTCACCTCGGGATGTCGGTAGCGTCGAAAGATCTCGATGTTCGCCTGGCGCGCCTGGGTTACGAACGGGTATCGCTGGTCGAAACCGAGGGTCAGTGGAGTAGAAGGGGCGATATTGTCGATATATTTCCCGTCTCGGCGGAATTACCCGTCCGTTTAGAGTTTTTCGGCGATGAGTTGGAGAAATTGCGGGAATTTGACCCGTCTACCCAGCGATCGCTCGATTCGATTCCCGGTCTTCTCCTCACCCCCACCGGTTTCGCGTCGATGATCCTTTCGGGTTTGGAAGAAACGGGAAAAGACAACGAGTTTCGAGAGTATTTAACCCCGGAAGAGGTCGAGAAATTCGAGAATGGAATCTATCCCGCGGGAATGCAGAGATTTTTGGGGTTAGCTTTCGAGAGACCGGCTTCCCTGTTGGATTATCTGCCCGAAAATACCCTACTCGCGTTCGACGAGGTGGAATCGTGCCAGACGAGAAGCGATCGACATCTAGACTATATCGAGGAACGCTGGCAAGAACTAGAGAGACCTTTGCCCAAAATCCACCGACCTTTCGCCGAATCGCTGGAAATCTCCCGAAAATTTCCCCATCTCTACCTTTCCGAACTGGTGGAAGCGTCGAAAGAGAACGCGGTCAACCTCTCCAGTCGTCCCATTCCCACCACGCCCAACCAATTCGCCAAACTCGCGGAGATCCTGCGGGGAAAACGGGAGGTTTATAGCGGGATTAAGCTGAATAAATACGCTACGTGGCTCGTTTCCGCCCAGCCTTCCCGTACCGTCTCCTTACTCCAAGAACACGACTGTCCCGCCCAATTCATCCCCAATCCGATCGATTTCGGGGCGATCGATCGACTGATTATCCAGAATACCGCCGTCGCCCTAAAATATTCGGGATTGGCCGAATTAGAGGGATTTATCCTACCCACCTATCGGATCGTCGTCGTTACCGATCGGGAGTTCTTCGGACAACACGTTTTAGCCACCGCGGGCTATATTCGCAAACGGCGCCGGGCCGCGTCCGCGCGGGTGGAAGTGGATAAACTGCGTCCGGGCGATTTCGTGGTCCATCGCGATCACGGTATCGGCAAATTTATCAAGCTGGAAAAAGTCGAGAGTACCATCAGCGGCTTGATTCAAACCCGCGATTATCTGGTTATCCAGTACGGGGACGGAATATTACGCGTTCCCGCCGATTCTCTCGATAATCTCTCCCGTTACCGTCACACCGGTAGCCAGCCCCCCGAATTACACAATATTTCGGGGAAAGCCTGGGAAGCGACGAAAACCCGCGTTCGCAAGGCGGTGAAAAAACTCGCCGTCGATCTGATCGAACTCTACGCCCAACGCGCCAAACAAGAAGGTTTCGCCTATCCTCCCGATAACCCGTGGCAGGAGGAATTGGAGGATTCTTTCCCCTATCAAGCCACCGCGGATCAACTGAAAGCCATACAGGACGTGAAACGGGATCTCGAAAGCGATCGACCGATGGATCGGCTCGTCTGCGGCGACGTGGGTTTCGGGAAAACGGAAGTCGCCATCCGCGCGATTTTCAAAGCCGTCACCGGGGGGAATAAACAGGTCGCGCTTCTCGCCCCGACGACGATTCTCACCCAACAACACTATCACACCCTCAAGGAACGGTTCGCGCCCTACCCGATCAATATCGGTCTGTTGAATCGTTTCCGCACCAATTCCGAGAAAAAGGACATCGTGCAGAGATTGAAAACGGGGGAACTGGATATCGTCGTCGGTACGCAGTTATTACTCAGTAAAGCCGTAGAATTTAAGGATTTAGGGCTGTTGGTGATCGACGAGGAACAGCGTTTCGGGGTGAATCAGAAGGAGAAAATTAAAGCCTTAAAAACCCACGTCGATGTTCTCACCCTCAGCGCGACCCCGATCCCGCGCACTCTTTATATGTCGCTGTCGGGCATCCGGGAGATGAGCCTGATTACCACGCCGCCCCCGTCCCGTCGTCCGATTCAAACGCATCTTTCCGCGTATAACGAGGACGCGGTGAGGACGGCGATCCGCAACGAGTTGGATCGGGGCGGACAGGTGTTCTACGTGGTGCCGCGAGTGGAGGGTATCGAGGAACGCGCCGGCAAATTACAACAGATGATACCGGGGGCGCGGATCTCGATCGCCCACGGACAGATGGACGAGGCCGAATTAGAAACGACGATGCTGGCGTTTAATAATTCGGAGGCGGATATTCTCGTCTGTACGACGATCGTGGAGTCGGGGTTAGATATTCCGCGGGTGAACACGATTATTATCGAGGATTCGCAGAAATTCGGCTTGGGGCAGTTGTATCAACTGCGAGGTCGGGTGGGTCGATCGGGCGTACAGGCCCACGCGTGGTTATTGTACCCGGATAAAGGCGAGTTAACGGACACGGCGCGGCAGAGATTGAAAGCGATCCAGGAGTTTACCCAGTTGGGATCGGGGTATCAGTTGGCGACGCGGGATATGGAGATCCGCGGGGTGGGGAATTTATTGGGCGCGGAACAGTCGGGACAGATGGAAGCGATCGGTTTCGAGTTGTACATGGAGATGTTACAGGAGGCTTTGCGGGAGATTCAAGGGCAGGAGATCCCGAAAGTGGAAGACACGCAAATCGATCTGAAACTGACCGCGTTTATTCCGGGGGATTATATTTCCGATACGGAACAGAAAATGGACGTGTACCGCGCGATCGCGACCGCGGATTCCAAGGAAGCGTTAGCGGGAGTGGCGGCGGATCTGCTCGATCGCTACGGCGCGATTCCCTCCGCGGTACAGCAATTATTCAAGGTGATCGAGTTAAAACATCTGGCGAAATCCCTCGGTTTCTCCCGCATCAAACCGGACGGAAAACAACACGTTATTCTGGAAACGCCGATGGAAGAACCCGCGTGGAAACTCCTACAGGAACACCTTCCCAAACACGTACAATCGCGTTTCGTTTACACGCCGAAACAGGTGACGGTGAGGGGGTTAGGTTTGGTGAAACCGCAACAACAATTAGATAGTTTGTTGGAGTGGTTGGCGAAGTGTAAGGATGGATTACCCAGCGCGAGTTAAGGAGAACGATCGAGCCATTCTTCTAATTGATGGATTTCCGACAATCCGAATAAAGCGATGGCTAGATCGTCTAATTGACTAGAGGATAATCGTTGTATTTTCGGTTCGATCGAAACGGGAACTTGTCCAAATTTTTCCTCGATCATTCGGGAAATTAAAGCTCGTTTCCCTTCTTTAATTCCCTCCTCTCGTCCCTCGACGATTCTTTCTTCGGGGCTAAGATAGCGATCGCCCGCTTCGTCGTACCAATATAACCATTCTCTGTCGATACCGAGATAAAAACCGAATTCTCTGCCGATTCCTAAACCCAACTCCTCTAACCAAACCGGTTCGCCTCGCAGTAATTCATATTTCCCGTTGACGAGTCGATACACTTCTAAACGGGCTTTCCGTTTTCGGAGGGGATTATACACCACGTACAAAGGGATTCCCATCTCTTCGTAAAAGGCTTTTTTCTTCGTGTATTCACCCCGTCGCTTGTGGGAAACCACCTCGATCACGAGTGTCGGTAGTTTTAATTCTTCCCAGAGAACATAAGATAGGCGTAAATCCTCGTCGATAATCCGCGGGACTCCGATGCTTAAAAATCCGTCGGGGACGATAGCGGGTTCGTTGGGATCGTAATAGATGCCCATATCCACCCCGAAAAACCAATCCATCCTTTCCGACCAAATTAGGGCGAGAATGGCTTTGAGTAAATGGGGGATTAGATCTTGTAGTTCGTTATCCACGGGGGTATCGTCGGAATCGGGTAGATCCTCGGCACTGGGGAGACAGTCGAGGGGATTGTATTTCAAGAGCATGGTTATCCTCTCGGTGAAAGAATGGGTTCGATCGATCTCGTTCCTTGACCTTTCTAGTGTAATGGTACGATCGAGGCGAACGGCTTTTCATAGGTAGGGGATGGAATTCTATAGCGATCGATTCACGGGGGAGTTAGCGGCCTTGGCGGCGGCGGCTCTCTGGGCGATTTCTTCGGCTATTTATAGCCTTTTGGGGCAAAAAATCCCGCCTTTATCGCTGAATTTTCTCAAGGGACTCGTGGCGATCGCATTACTCGGCTTTACTCTCGGTTTGAGCCAACAATCTTTAGGAAACGTCGATAAAATTTCCGTGTTTATCCTGTTGACAAGCGGGGCGATCGGCATCGGGATCGGCGATACGGCCTATTTCGCCGCGCTCAACCGGTTGGGACCGCGAAAAACCCTTTTATTGGAAACCCTCGCACCTCCCATTAGCGCGATATTAGCGATGGTTTTCTTGGATGAATCGCTGAAAATACAGGCGTATTGCGGCATTTTGTTAACGATTCTCGGTGTGGCCTGGGTTATCTCCGAGAGAACGATCGAGACGGGCGATCGATCGAATTGGCGCGCGGGCATTTTTTGGGGATTGGTAGCGGCTACCTCGCAAGCTTCCGGCGCGGTGTTATCGCGTCACGCGTTGCTGGAATCGGGGATGTCATCGCTGTGGAGTACCCTTTTCCGGCTTCTCGCGGGGACGGGAATCGTTTTCGCGATCATGGCGTTCCGTCATCGCGAAACGGTCTCGATCGCTTGGTCGCCCCGTTTAATCGGGATTATCGTTTTAACCGCTTTCGGCAGTACCTATCTAGGCATCTGGCTACAACAAACCGCGCTGAAATTTTCCCCCGTCGGTATCGCGCAAACCCTCACCTCGACCAGTCCCCTATTCGTGTTACCGATCGCCGCGATGATGGGAGATCGGATCGGGGTTCGATCGATTTTAGGAGTAGCGATCGCTCTAGCGGGAATCTGGCTATTATTTCGGTGATTTCAAATTAATCGATCACTTTCCATCGTCCTGTAATCTTGTTTTCGAGAGAATACGAGTTTTCTTCAAGTCGCTATCGCTAAGTTCCTCGCCGGTTTGGAGACGGGTGGCGTTGTTTTGGAGGACGGTAGCGGCGTTTTTCTCTCCCAATTGTAAGGCGGTTTTGGCCGCGCTTTGTAATAAAGTGGCCGCGCCGCTTCGATCGCCCTGTTTGAGCTTTTCCTCGGCGATTTGCGTTTGTCGGTATTTGGCGAGAGTGAGAATCGATTGTTGCACTCGATCGTTCGGTTGTGGCTGATAGATTGCCTGCGATTCGATCGTGATCGGTAGGGTTTCCGAATACAGTCCCGTTCGTGAGGTGGAGGGATCATCGTAGCGAACCTTTACCCGCGCGATCGTCTGCATTCCCGCGGGAAGTTGCGAGATATAAAAATTCACTAAAACGATTTTTTCCTCGTTCACCATTAGATCCCCGAGACGGGTGGTGTAAAAATCTCCCTCGGTTTGTACCGCGAGTTCGATCGTGTCCGGCGCGACTTGGGCGATCGGTTTTAACTCCGCCAAACGGACGCGGGGATCGAGTTCTAAGGTTAAATACGCGTTCGTTAACCCGACCGATTGTAAACGACTAAAAAGGCGGGTAAATTCGACTAAAGCCTGTTCCGGCTGTTCGATATAAGCGAGAGTTCCGCCCGCGAGATCGGCGATTTTCTCTAGAATATCCTGATTCCAGCGATTGCCGAAACCGAGCGTATTCACGGTAATACTGTATTCCGACGCGACCCCCGCGAGTTTCAAACAGCGATCGTTATTACCGTGTTCATTCTCGCCGTCGGTTAATAGGAAAATATGGGAAACGCGATCTTTACTACCCGCCGCGGATTCTTGAATTCCTAATTTAATGCCCTCGTCGATGGCGGTTCCCCCGTCGGCTTGTAATTGTTCGATCGCTTTAGTAATCGTCTTTACATCGCTAACGGATTGATTGGGAACGATCACTTTCGCGCGATGATCGAAGGCGATCACGGAGAGTCGATCGTTTTCTCCTAGAGATTCTATTAAACTGAAGGCCGCTTGTTTAACGGTTTCCAAAGGTCTACCGCGCATCGAACCGCTATGATCGAGAACGAGACAGAGATTGATCGGTAAACTCGTTCCCACCTGTTCGGTAGTCGCGGCGATCGATAGCGCGAGTTGACGCTGACTTCTGGTTTGATTCGCGTCGAGATGGGAATCACTTAACGCCGATTTTAGAGTTACGTGCATAGATTTTTCAGGGAATAAAAGGCAAGAGTCAGGAGGCAGGATTCAAAAGAAAGAAGTTAGAATAAATTAGTTTTAAAATCGTTTAAAAGCTTGCTTATCGAATTTTTGTATCTTGACAGATAAACCACGAGGTGTATACGTTAAGAAACGATTCATCAAACTTTTTTCTCTTCACATTTTACTGAACTCGATTATCGATCGGACGAAAAAAAGTGTTAAGTTTGCAATTGGAATTGTTCCAGCAACCACCGCGCGACGATGCCGTGATTATTCTCCCGACTACGTTGTAACGCTTCAGTAACGAGGGCGATCGACAATCCGGGCAAACCCCTAGAAATATCGACGCGTTGACTGCCTCGTTCGAGCATCGCGAACGCGATCACCCGCGCGTTTACCACATCGACTACCCAGTATTCCGAAACCCCTAATTCTTCGTATAATAACCGTTTATTCCCCAGATCGTCCGCGATTGTCGTGTTAGAAACCTCGATCACTAGATCGGGTGCCGGATAGACATCGAGATCGATAATCGAGGTTCCGTAGGGAATAATATCGGCTTTGGAACCGAAATAATAAGACGCGTCGGGTTGTACTTCCCGAACCCCCATTTTTCGATAGGAACAATTATCCCGTCCTTGAAAATCGAGGTTTTTAAGTGTACCGTAAAGATTTACGGTATACACGACGATAGTATGATCGCAAGCGTGGTCGTTGCCGATCGGTGTCATTTCTAATCGGTAATATCCGTCGGAATAGTAACTTTTATAATACGTTCCGGAGCGATCGACTTGTTCGATCGCCTGTAAATACTCCTCCCATGTCGCTTTCACCCAAGTATCGGCGAGAATTTCTTGCTGTAGCTGGCTCATAAATTCACCGGGGTCGGGGATAACTTTATTGTAATCCGATCGAGCGGTCGGCTTTCCGGGAGAAGGTTTTCGCGCCCTAACCGTTATTCGCGGGGGGCTGACGGCTATAATAGGAAAATTCTTTGCCATCCAAGCCGAACAATGCTAAAAAAAGCCGTCTTTATTGCCATAATCTACCTATTTTTCCCGATATTTCCTCTGAAAGCGATCGCCGAAACCGTCCTCCAGCGGATCGATCGAACCGGGGAATTACGCGTCGGAACCCGAAAAGACGCGATCCCATTCAGCTACCTCGACAGCAAAACCGGACAGTGGACGGGATACGGATTCGAGTTAACCAAACTGATACAACGTCGTCTAGAAACCCGCTTACACAAGCCGGTGAAACTAACGGTCGTGGAATCGAACCTAGACAGCCGTTTCCGTCAGATAGAGGCGGGAAAAACCGATATTTCCTGCAACGCGGCCACGATCACCGAGGAAAGACTGCAAACCGTCGATTTTTCCATTCCCTACTTCATCACCGGGGCGCAATTTTTGGTAAGAAGCGATAATATTGCAAAAGTGAATATTAATGGCACTCTTAAAGGAATTAGCATCGCTTATCTCGCCAATACTACCACCGCCGATATTTTACGCCAGATATATCCCTTCGCCGATTGGCGTGTCGTGAGCGATCGCGCGGAGGGAGTGACGAAACTGAAAAAAGGCGAGGTGAAAGCGATCGTCAGTGACGGCATTCTCCTGGTCGGTGAAATCGTGCGACAGGGAGGAAATCCGAGACAGTTCGCCCTTATGCCCCGTCAACCGATCACCACGGAACTATACGGCTGTATCCTGCCGAAAAATGACCCCGAATGGAAAAATCTCGTCGATAGTGTCATCGGCAGTGAAGAAAATCGCCGTCTTCGGGAACGATGGTTTAATGTTAAGAAGAGCGCTTTTCCCTACACGATTTTGAGCGAACCGTAGAATCTATGACCTTTGTCGGTTTACATATTCACAGCGATTACAGTCTTCTCGATGGCGCGTCGCAGATTCCCGCGTTAGTCGATCGAGCGATCGAACTCGGCCAGCCCGCGGTCGCCCTCACCGATCACGGCGTAATGTACGGGGCGATCGAACTGATTAAAATCTGCCGCAATAAAAACGTGAAACCGATTATCGGCAACGAGATGTACGTCATCAACGGCGATATCGAGGTCAAGCAACGAATTAAAAGATACCATCAAGTCGTTCTCGCTAAAAACACCCAGGGCTATAAAAATCTCGTTAAACTCACCACGATCTCTAACCTCAAAGGTATTCAAGGAAAAGGAATTTTCGCCCGTCCCTGTATTAATAAAGAACTCCTGCAAGAGTATCACGAGGGATTGATCATCACGAGTGCCTGTTTAGGGGGAGAGATTCCCCAAGCGATTTTAAATAACGACAAGAAACACGCGCGGGAAGTCGCCAAATGGTATAAAAAACTATTCGGCGATGATTATTATCTAGAAATTCAAGATCACGGCTCGAAAGAAGATCGGATCGTCAACGTGGAGATCGTTAAAATCGCCAAGGAACTAGGCATTAAAATCGTCGCCACCAACGAT
This sequence comes from Pannus brasiliensis CCIBt3594, assembly GCF_036688125.1. Classification (NCBI taxonomy): domain Bacteria; kingdom Bacillati; phylum Cyanobacteriota; class Cyanophyceae; order Chroococcales; family Microcystaceae; genus Pannus; species Pannus brasiliensis. Next base: position 14,142 of record NZ_JBAFSM010000045.1, read on the forward strand.
TCGCACTTTATTTCCTGTTACGATGTGGAGGCGCACGACGCGTTACTCTGTATTCAAACGGGCAAATCGATCACCGAAGAAAAACGCCTCCGCTACAGTGGGACAGAGTATTTAAAATCCGCGGACGAGATGCGATTACTGTTCCGCGACCATCTATCGGAAGAGGTAATCGAGGAAGCGATCGCCAATACCTTAGAAGTCGCCGAAAAAGTCGAACCCTACAACATTTTCGGCGAACCTCGACTCCCGAATTATCCCGTTCCCGCGGGACATACCGCCGATAGTTACGTGGAAGAAATTTCCTGGCAGGGATTACTCGATCGCATGAAATGTCGTTCCCGCGCCGAGATCGAACCCGTATATAAAGAACGCTTGGAATACGAGTTAAAAATGCTTCAGAAAATGGGTTTCTCTACCTATTTTCTCGTGGTGTGGGACTATATTAAATACGCCCGAGATCACGATATTCCCGTCGGGCCGGGTCGGGGTTCCGCCGCGGGTTCTCTCGTCGCCTACGCGCTGAAAATCACCAACATCGATCCCGTCCATCACGGCTTACTTTTCGAGCGATTCCTAAATCCCGAACGGAAATCCATGCCCGATATCGATACGGATTTCTGTATCGAGAGACGGGATGAAATGATCCGGTATGTTACCGAAAAATACGGGGAATCGAACGTCGCCCAGATTATCACCTTTAACCGCATGACCTCGAAAGCGGTTTTAAAAGACGTGGCGCGGGTGTTAGATATTCCCTATTCGGAATCGGATAAAATGGCGAAATTGATTCCCGTTTCTCGGGGCAAACCCACGCCGTTAAAAGTGATGGTTTCCGACGCGACCCCCGAACCCGAATTCAAGGAAAGATACGATAGCGATCCGCAAGTCCGCCACTGGCTCGATATGGCGATCCGTATCGAGGGAACGAACAAAACTTTCGGGGTTCACGCCGCGGGAGTGGTGATTTCTTCCCAACCGTTAGATGAAGTGGTTCCCCTTCAGACAAACAATGATGGGGCGGTTATCACTCAATATTTCATGGAAGATCTCGAATCTTTGGGTCTTCTAAAAATGGACTTTCTCGGCTTACGAAATCTAACGACCCTGAAGAAAGCGGCGGAATTGATCAAACAGAATCGGGGCGTAGAACTCGATCTCGATCAATTACCTCTAGATGAAAGAAAAGCCCTACAAATTTTATCGAAAGGTTCGATTAAAAAACTCCCGCCCGATATCGTGAAAACCCACGGATTGCTAGAAGACGGGGATTTAGAAGGGATCTTCCAGTTAGAATCCTCGGGGATGAAACAGATCGTCCGGGATTTGAAACCGTCGGGGATCGAGGATATTTCCTCTATTCTCGCGCTCTATCGTCCGGGTCCCTTAGACGCGGGACTGATCCCGAAATTTATCGATCGCAAACACGGACGCGAACAGATCCGTTTCGAGCATCCCTTACTCGAACCGATTTTAAAAGAAACCTACGCCGTTCTCGTCTATCAAGAACAGATCATGAAAATGGCGCAGGATCTCGCGGGGTATTCCCTCGGGGAAGCGGATCTACTGCGTCGGGCGATGGGTAAGAAAAAAGCCTCGGAAATGGCCAAACATCGCGAGGTTTTTATCGATGGATCGGCGAAAAACGGGGTCGATCGCCGCATCGCCGAAAATTTATTCGAGCAGATGGTTAAGTTCGCCGAATATTGTTTAAGCGGTGATACGTTACTTTTAACCGTCGAGTACGGATTATTACCGATCGAGAAAATCGTCAAAGAACGAATTCCCTGTACCGTTTACAGCGTCGATGAAAACGGACTGATCCACATGCGACCGATCGCCCAATGGCACGATCGGGGAAATCAAGAAATCTTCGAGTACAAGCTAGAAGACGGAACGACGATTAAAGCCACCAAAGATCACAAATTCATGACCGAGGACGGCGAAATGCTCCCGATCGAGGAAATTTTCCAAAAAGGGCTAGAACTCCGCCAACTTCAAGGAATCTGATCTTCCGTCACGATCGTCTCGGAAATATTTTTCGTCACCACCGGAGGCAGGGATTCCCCCGCGATCACGGGATTTTCCAACACCCCGATCCCCTCGATCTCCACCCTCACCGTATCCCCGATCGCCATCGGGCCGATTCCCTCCGGGGTTCCGGTGAGAATCACGTCTCCCGGTAGCAGGGTCATCACCTGGGAAATGTAGGAAACCAGAACATCCGGCGCGAAAACCATATCGCTGAGGTAGGCTGACTGTCGCGGTTCCACTTCCCCGTTGAGAAAAGTCATCAGTTTCGCGCCGATACTCAGTTCCCGGACGATCCAGGGGCCGAGAGGGCAAAAACTATCGAATCCTTTCGCCCTCGTCCATTGGCTATCCTTGCGCTGTAAATCCCTAGCCGTGACATCGTTAGCCACCGTATAGCCCCAGATCTTGCTCCTCGCCTGGGCGATCGTGCAGTTTTTCGCCGTCTCGCCGATAATCAGCGCGAGTTCTCCCTCGTAATCGACCCTTTCCGATTGTGGCGGGTAAAAAATCGATTGTCCGTCCGCGATCACCGTGGTGGGGGGTTTGAGAAAGAGTAACGGTTCCTCGGGGACGGAACCGCCCATCTCGGCCGCGTGGGCCCGGTAATTTTTGCCCACGGCGACGATTTTCGAGGGAAGACAGGGAGAAAGGAATTGATAGGTATCGGGTTCGAGTTCCAGTGTCGTTAACTGTCCTCCCATCCACGGGGGGGCATCGAAGACGGCAACGCTACGATTGAGTTGTAGCAGTCCGTAGAAGATCTGTCCTTGACGGTATTTCACCCGTACATAGCGTTGCGCCATATTTTTTTCGGGGATGACTAGCGATCGAATCTCCGATAATAGTAAGATCGGATATCCTTGCTTCTTTATTAAAGGCTAGAGAGTTCCTTAAATCAATTCTATCTAGTCCTTGACAAAGAAGCCTCTTTGTCCATAAGGATTGTCTGACATGAGCAGTAATTACGAAACGCTTTACATTGTACGTCCCGACCTCGGTGAAGACCAGCTCCAGCAGGAAGTGGGACGCTATCGGGATCTGATCGGCGAACACGGCGCGACCGATATCCAGGTAAAAGTCTGGGGTAAAAAACGTCTGGCCTATCCCATCGGCAAATTTAACGATGGCGTGTACGTTCAGATGAACTATCAGGCCCTCGGCAAACAGGTCGCCCCGATGGAACGCGCCATGCGTCTCAGTGACGAGGTGATCCGTTATCTCACCCTGAAACTCGATCGAGTCGTCGAACCCCCCGCCGATCTCTCCCCCGTCACCGAAATCCCCCCCACCCCCGTAGTCGATGACGAAGCGGACGACGACGGCCTCTCCGCGGAAGAATAATCTCCGGGATAGACCCGTAGGGTGGGTTAGCGAAGCGTAACCCACCAAAAATCAATAGGCAGGAGAATCGGTGAAAGGAGGAAAAATGGCCTTTTCCCTTTTCCCCTTCCCCTTTTCCCCAAAAACTCCCCCTACATCTTCCGGTACACGCATCCCGAGGTACAGGTCTCGTGAATCTCGACCGCGTGGAGTCCGGGTAATCCTAGCACCTCTAGTTTCTCGTAGATCCATCGCGCGATCGCCTCGCTGGTGGGATTTTCTAGCCCCGTGGTCTCGTTGAGATAGTGATGGTCGAGAAAATCCTCGACTAAAGGTTTCAGATACTCGCTCAAAATACCGAAATCGAGAATCATATCTTTCTGCGATCCGGCGGTTTGTAACGCGTTTCCTTTAATGTGAACCCGTCCGATCCAGCTATGACCGTGAAGACGGCGACATTTTCCCTCGTGATGGGGCAATTTATGCGCCGCTTCAAAACGGAACTCTTTATAAATAATCCATTCTTCCATCGCAATTTTTTAATTAAATTCAGTCGAATAGACTAAATTTTGAAATTCTATTTTTTTATTAGCTTTGATCCAAAAACTATTTTAGCAAATATTTTAGCCCTTCGTTGAAAATATTTTTTGCTAGAGTTTGGATTTTAAATAATTAATAAAAGACGTACAGGAGAGAAGAAAAAATCTCGCATCGGCTAACGTAAGGTCTGGTTCGGTTAACATGGCGTGTCTAATCCCACCTTCATCACTTGTATAGGCGTATAGTTTTAAAAATGATTCTTTCAGGGCAGGATGAAGATTTTTAGAGCTTTCTAAAACATTAAGAGCTTGACTTAACGTTGCTTTTGGCTTTTGGGTAATTTCTTTTGCGAGACTCTCTACCGCGGAAATCGATTCTTTGATAGAATTCCGATAGTCAGGGTTTTTTCGATCGCTCATTAACTCCAGCGCTCGTTGTAGATGTCTCGATACCGCGGGAAAATTCGTATCGGATATCTCTTCCTGTAAAATCTCAATTTCTCGCTCGTCCGTTATCTCGGTGAAAACTCCTTCGATAAACCGATATCCAGAAAGCTCTCTTTCCAATACACGATTTACTGCTTCTACCAATTTAATACTTTCAAAATAGTTAAGTGTAAATTCAAAAAAATCATAGATCTCATGCCATTTGAGATAGTCGTATTGTTGTTGAATTTGTTGTTGAATTTCATCAATAGTATTTCTATCAAGTCTATCAAATATAGCAAATTTATGTATAAAACCAAAATCGATTAGTAAGTCGTCTAATCTATATTTAAAAAAATCTTTCCATAACATTTTTATATAAATTGCTATTGATTTATTGGTCGAGTTTTTTAAAAAAACATTTTCACTTAAAAGATTCCAAAGAGAGTTTTTTAAGTTTTGATTCATTCCCTCAAGCTGGATAACCACGGGTTTCAGCCCCCGTCTTTGGCTGAAGCTTTTCACCGGCATCACGAACTTCGATTTTCGTTCCTGAATTCGCTTCTGATTTTCACGTTCGGCGATTATTTCGGGATCGTGAAGAGAACAGTACCCCGACGCTCCCGCATCTTGTTGGCATCTCGTACCGGATTTTGTTGTTGCTTTGCACTTAGCTGATGGCATTTGAGTTGAAATCAGATTTAAAATTGTGGATTTTCGAGGACGATACGATCTCTAGGATAACTCAAGAAAAAGTGTTTTAGTGACTCTAACTGACAAGTAACGTCAGATCGGTTCGCTCTCTCGCCCAACATCCCGATCGATCGTCGCGTCTTTTGTTTACACTTGAGTTAATCCCTACCCGCCAGTAGATCGATCGCCGAAAAACCGATAATCTCGCCATAACCTCGCCATAACCATGACGCTCAAGCTTTACTTTCTGCGACACGGGGAAACCACCGCCAGTCAGGTCGGTAGTTTTTGCGGTCGGTTGAATCTCGAACTCACCCCCGCGGGGTACGAGATGGCCGAGGATTTCGCCCTCGCCTATCGGGATCTGCCCTGGACGGCGATTTATTGTAGCCCTCTCCAACGTACCCTCGCCACCGCCACCATAATGAGCGAACTGGTAGGCGTTCCCCTCGAAAAACGCGAGGGATTAAAAGAAATCGCCTACGGACAATGGGAGGGAAAAACCGCCGCCGAAGTGACGCGGGAATTTCACGACGATTACGTGCGCTGGTTAGCCGATCCGGGCTGGAATCCGCCGACGGGAGGGGAAAAAGGCATCGATATCGCCCGCCGAAGTTCGGAAGTGCTAGAGGAGATCGAACACCGTCACGAAACCGGCAACGTTCTCGTCGTCTCTCATAAAGCCACCATCCGGATCATGCTCTGTTCTCTCTTGGGGATCGACGTGGGACGCTACCGCGATCGGATCGCCATGCCCGTCGCCTCGTTGACGATCGTGGAACTCTCCGAACACGGGCCCCTATTTCACGTCATGGGCGATCGCTCCCATCTCCGTCCCGATCTGCGCGCGCGGGTGGGAACCTGATCGAGTTAACCGCCAAACGTCAAAAAGGACGGAGAATAATAAGATTAGAACGCGTATTCGTCTGACTCCTGATTCCTCGAAAAATATGGGCTTGATGTTATATTTTTTACGGCACGGACAGACCGCCTACAGCAAGACGGGAGGCTATTGTGGTACACCGGAAAACGATCCGGGCTTAACCCCGGAAGGGATCGAAATGGCGGAAGAATTCGCCGACGCTTACCGGTCTTTACCCTGGGAAGCGGTTTACGTCAGTCCCCTCCAACGCGCCATCCAGACGGCGAAACCGCTCTGCGAGGCCGTGGGAATCAAGATGCAAATCCGCCCCGGACTCCAGGAAATCGGTTACGGTCGCTGGGAAGGTCTACACCCGGACGAGATCGATCGGGACTTTCACGATCTCTACGTCTGTTGGCTAACCGATCCCGCGTGGACGGCCCCGCCGGGAGGCGAGCGGGGTATCGATATCGCCCGACGTTCCTCGGCCGTTTTGGAGGAAATCGAACGCTCCCACGACGGGGGTAATATTCTGATCGTCTCCCACAAGGCGACGATCCGGATCATGCTCTGTAGTCTGATGGGGATCGATGTGGGACGCTACCGGGATCGCTTTGAAATGCCGGTCGCGGGCTTGAGCATCGTCGAACTCGGTAGCCGCGGTCCTCATTTCCACGCCATCGCCATCCGTTCCCACCTCAGCGAGTACCTGCGCTCTCTCCCCTGCACGTAAATGACGATCTCTCCGTATGGAGAGGGCGACGGGGATCGATCGACTATCGTGGAGACAGGGGACTTTCCGGGGGAGAGCGATATGGACCAGCAAAAACCGGTGTTCGCGAGCGGGGATCGATCGATCCGCTCGATCGTCACGGAACTCCATTCCTATTTCCGCGATCTACAGTCCTATTACCAGATCGCGCGCGATGAAGTGGCGATCGCCCTGGAAAATACGGCCGATCCCGCCCGAATGCACGACTTAAAACAACAATTACAGAAATTCACCCGAAAATTACAGTACCTGCATCTCCTCGACCACTCGATCGCCAGTGCCGATGTCATCCTTCATACGGAAGAAATGATCGACGAGTTCAATTCGTCCGAAAATAAGGGAGAACCCTTAAAAAATTGACCAGTAGTATGTTAAGTCCGGTAGACACGATTAAAATCTTCGAGAATCATCCCGATCGATTTTTTCGAGCGGGCGAGATTATCTTCGAGGACGGAACCGAGGGAGAGGTGATGTACGGTGTCCTCGAAGGGGAAGTGGATATGTACGTTCACGGGCTACCGATCGAAACGATCGCTCCCGGCGACGTGTTCGGGATCGGTTCCCTCGTCCACGAGGACCGTCTGCGGGAATCGACGGCGATCGCCAGAACCGACTGCAAACTCGCCTATCTCGATAAATCTCACTTCCTTTTCGCCATCCAGCAAACGCCCATGTTCGCTATCGAGGTGATCCGGAGTTATTCCGATCGCTTTCGCCGGTTGAAAAAAATTACCGGACGGTAAGCGATCGCCCGCGGGAGGCGGGTTTTTGGGAGGGGCTTGTACTCGAAGCCGAAACTTTTCCCCTCCCGTCCGGCTTGTATAGCGCTACGAGGTAAGGTTAGAACGATTCCGAGCGCGAGAAACCGACTCACGGCTTACCTTTGCCTGCCGCCTATCGCGTGGCGCTATAAGCCGTTGGTTTCCGGTCCAGTAATCGAATCGCTCCTAAAGGTTCGGCTCGGTGTGACCGAGATCACCATCTTTAAATTTTTGTTATAATTCCAAGTATCGATCGCTACAAACCCCTTCCAGATCGAGCGCGAAAAGTTAGACTAAGTTTATCATCGTGTCCGCGTTTTGAAACCTTTTGACGCTCGATCGGACATCAAAAAGTGCCAGAACCCGACAATGATTCCCGATCGCCGTAAAACAGCCATATTATCGGCAACGAATGTTGTGATGGGTTTCACAATCCCATTCCGACCCGATAATCCCTCCCGAGGGGGTTAGGAGCGGATTTTCTCGAATCATCGATTAGTAGGGAGTTCGATATGTTGGACAAACTAAGAAAGATCTTGGACAATTATAGACAATTTTTCGGTTTCAAGCAAGCGTCCCCGCAAAAAAAATCTCCCCCCCCAGAGAATGAGGCGATCTGTCACAATGGCCTGATCGGGCTAGGGGCGATCTGGGAGGCCTACGATATGTGGATCTAATAGCGATTTTTCCAAATTAGAAGAGGTTGTCGGGTAACGGGGAAAGGGTATCGCGAAAGTAAGCCGCGAGTCGGTTTCCCGCTCTCGGAATCGTCCTAGCCTTACCTCGTGGTGCTATAAAGGGGAAAGGTGGCGAGAGCGGGCTTTTTTTGCCCCTCTTCCTTTTCCCGACCGTATCTCGACTAGAACCCCGGAAAATCGGCATAAAAAAAAGGGGAGGACGAATCCACCCCTACCGATACCGAGAAAAATTTTCCAATCCTATAAAGCGTTAGCTCCCGCGACCACTTCCAGTAGTTCCTGGGTGATGGCGGCCTGGCGGGCTTTGTTATAGGTTAGCGTCAGGGTGCCGATTAGGTCGCTGGCGTTATCGCTGGCGTTGCTCATGGCGGTCATCCGCGCCGCGAGTTCACTAGCCGCCGATTCCTGTAGCGCCCGGAGTAATTGGTTACTCAGGTACAGGGGAAGCAGGGAATCGAGGATCTGGACGGGATCTTGCTCGAAGATCATATCTTGGGGGAACATTTCCGCTTTCGGGGCGGCGACTTTTTCCCGTTCTACCTGTAATTTTCCGCCGCGGGTGATCAGGCGGAAGATCTCGTCATCCTGTACCGCTAATCCTTGGGTGGTCAGGGGTAGGAGGGTTTGTACCACCGGACGGGAACTGATCAGGGAGATGAAACGGGTGTAGATCAACTCGACCCGATCGACCGTTTCCGAGAGGAACAGGGAAAGGAGTTCGTCGGCGATCGTCCCGGCCTCGCTGGAGTTGGGAATCTGTTCGAGACCGATGTATTTGGCGGCGATCGGGGCGTTGCGGCGCTCGAAGTATTGAACCGCTTTACGGCCCGCGAGAACCAACTGACAGTTGATGCCCTGGTCTTTTAACTCTTTAATTCTCTGTTCGGCGCGACGGATGACGTTGGTATTGTACCCACCGCACAGCCCCCGATCGCCGGTGATCACCAGTAACCCGACGGTTTTCACTTCCCGTTGGGTGAGCAGGGGTAAATTCGCGTCCACGAAAGTGAGACGGGTTTGTAAATTAAACAGTACCTCCGCGAGCGCGTCGGCGAAGGGACGGCTGGCGAGAACCTGCTCTTGGGCGCGCCGCACTTTGGCCGCCGCCACCAGACGCATGGCCTCGGTAATCTTTTTCGTGTTTTTGACCGATTGAATCCGGTCTCGAATCGCTTTTAGGTTAGGCATGGTAGTAATAGGAGTCAGGAGTCAGGAGTCAGGAGCCAGGAGTCGGGAGTCGTTTTTTTCCCGATCCGGAACCGCTATCAGACAGTAAGAATGAATAGGGATTCACGACGTAAGCGATCGTGAATTCCCTATCCTCGCTCCTCAATTACTTGAAGGCTTGCTTGTACTCGGTGATCGCTTCTTTGAGCAGTTTTTCGGCCTCGTCATCGAGTTGCTTCGTGTTGATCACGATCTCGGTGTAACGGGGTTTGGTGGTTTGGATATACTCCCGAAGTCCCGCGGTGAAGTCGGTGACTTTCTCGACGGGAATTTCATCGAGATAACCGTTCAGACCGGCGTATACGAGAGCGACCTGTTCCCACACCGCGAGGGGGAAGTTCTGGGGCTGTTTGAGGATCTGGCGCAGACGTTGACCGCGGGCGAGTTGGGCTTGGGTCGCCGCGTCGAGGTCGGAGGCGAATTGCGCGAAGGCTTCCAGTTCGTCGAACTGGGCGAGTTCCAGTTTCAGTTTCCCGGCGACTTTTTTCATCGCTTTGGTTTGCGCCGCGGAACCCACGCGGGACACGGAGATCCCCGCGTTGATGGCGGGACGGAAACCGGCGTTAAACAGGTCGGTGGTTAAGAAGATCTGACCGTCGGTGATCGAGATCACGTTGGTGGGGATGTACGCCGAAACGTCACCGGCTTGGGTTTCGATGATCGGCAGGGCGGTCATGCTACCACCACCGAGCGCGTCGCTGAGTTTGGCCGCGCGTTCGAGGAGACGGGAGTGGAGATAGAACACGTCGCCGGGATAGGCTTCCCGACCGGGAGGACGACGCATGAGCAGGGAAATCTGACGGTAAGCCTGGGCTTGTTTGGTGAGGTCATCGTAGATCACCAGCGTCGCCTTGCCTTTATACATGAAGTATTCGGCGATCGAGGCTCCCGTGTAGGGGGCGATGTATTGAAGGGTGGCGGGATCGTTGGCGTTGGCGGCGACGACGACGGTGTAATCCATCGCGCCCCGTTCGGTGAGGGTGTCGATCACCTGGGCGACGGTGGAGGCTTTCTGACCGATCGCCACGTACACGCAGATCACGTCTTCGGATTTCTGGTTGATGATCGTGTCGATGGCGATCGCCGTTTTGCCGGTTTTCCGGTCGCCGATGATTAACTCCCGTTGACCGCGGCCGACGGGAATCATCGCGTCGATGGCGGTGATCCCGGTCTGCATCGGCTCACAGACGGATTTCCGGGCGATGATACCGGGGGCGGGAGATTCGACGAGGCGGGTTTCGTTGGTGAGGATGTCGCCTTTGCCGTCGATCGGACGACCGAGCGCGTCTACCACGCGACCGATCATGGCTTCCCCTACGGGAACCTGGGCGATCCGTCCGGTGGCTTTCACCGTACCGCCTTCTTTAATCCCGAAACCGTCGCCCATTAACACGGCGCCGACGTTATCTTCTTCGAGGTTAAGGGCGATACCGACGGTTCCATCTTCAAATTCGAGCAGTTCGCCGGCCATCGCTTGCTGGAGGCCGTAGATACGGGCGGTTCCGTCACCCACCTGGAGAACGGTTCCCACGTTGGAAACCTGGACTTCCTGATTGTAGGACTCGATCTGTTGGCGAATAATCGTGCTGATTTCGTCGGGTCTGATAGCTACCATAGTTTTGTTGCTTAAAAACGAGGGAAAGGGTGACTAAAAAATCGAGATCGAGGCACTTCTCTACCGAAGGCTGAGGCTCAAGCGACGCAGTTGACCGCGGACGCTGGCATCGAACACCTGCGAACCGACTTTGATGACGACCCCGCCGATCAGATCGGGATCGATCGAGGTTTTCAGTTCGACCACGCGCGCGCCGGTGAGGGCTTTCACTTTGTCGCTCACCGTCTGGCGTTGGCTGTCGTTTAACTCGGTGGCCGAGGAAACTTCCGCGAGGACGGTATTGGTGAGTTCGCGGGCGAGGGCGAGGTACTGTTGCCCGACGGGTTCGAGGAACTGAATCCGGCGTTTGTCGATCAGGAGCCGGATAAAGTTGGCGAGGAAGGGATGGGTTTCACTGCCTAAAACGCGCGAGAGAACTTCTTTTTTCGCGTCTTCCTTGATCACGGGGTTGGCGATGAAGTCTCGTAAATCGGCGGATTGTTCGAGGGTTTCTAATAAAGAACGGATCTCGTCGCTGAAGCGATCGAGCAGTCCGTTGGATTGAGCGACCGATAGTAACGCCTGGGCGTAAGGTTCGGCGATTTCCGAGCTAATTAACGTTCCTTTCATTTATTTCCCTCCTAGGTTCGCCAGGGCCCGATCGATTAAAGTCTGCTGGGTGGAACCTTCGAGACCACCGGCGAGACGGGATTCGACATTGGCGATCGCCAGTTCGGCGATCCGTTTTCTCAAGTCGGCGAGAACCCGTTCCTGTTCGGCGGAGAGGTCTTTCGTCGCGGCTTCCTGCATTTTGGCGATATCGAGGTCGGCCTTTTTGGCGATCTCGTCCGCGATCACTCGGGCGCGTTGGTTGGCGGTACTCACGATCCGCCCGGCTTCGGCTTTGGCTTCGGCGAGTTTTTTCTGTTCTTCGGCTAGGGCGGCGGCGGCTTTATTTTTCCGTCCCTCGACTTCCGCGAGGGCTTCGGCGATTTTCGCGCGGCGATCGCCGAGGATATTGCCCAGCACTTTCCGGCCGTAAAACACGATCAGACCCAGTAGGATGGCCAGGTTGAACAGGTTAGTTTCCAATATATTGAAATTTAACCCGAATCCCCCTTCCGCCGCCTCGTGAGCTTCCGTGGCTAAGAATAAAATGTTATCGAGCATAGATTTTTCGGGTAACTGCTAACGTCGGGTTATCGAACTAGCTCCGGGCCGAGTAATTTTTCGAGGATCTGACGGGAGAGCGTTTCGACTTGTCCCTCTAGGGAACGGAAGGCTTCTTCTTTCTCGCGGGCGATCTCGGCGGCTACGGCTTCTTTGCGGGCGATCGCTTCTCTCTGCGCTTCGGCGATCCGATCGCCCGCTAGTTTCTGGGCTTCGGCCTGGGCGGCGGCGATAATTTCTTGGGATTGCTTCCGGGCTTCGGAGAGTTGGGTCTCGTAATCTTTAGCCAGTTGTTCGGTTTTGGCGAGTTGTTCTTTCGCGGCGCTTTCCGATTGTCGGAGGTATTCGGCCCGATCGTCGAGAACTTTACTCAGGGGTTTGTAGAAAACCGCGTTCAGGATCACCGCCAGGATAATAAACTGGAGGGCCATGACGGGCAGGGTGGCATCGAAATCAAACATGGCGCGTTACCTAGTCAGTACGGGAGATCGGGGGTTTCGGGATCGGGAGGGGAATCGTACTCCCCGACTCCCGAATCCTCGAACTTTACAAGTTACGCGAAGGGGTTCGCGAACAGTAACACGAGAGCGATAACCAAGCCGTAAATGGTCAGGGATTCCATGAACGCCAAGCTTAACAGGAGCGTACCGCGGATTCTTCCTTCCGCTTCGGGCTGACGGGCGATCCCGGAAACGGCTTCACCGGAGGCGGTACCTTGACCGACACCGGGGCCGATAGCGGCGAGACCAACGGCGAGAGCGGCGGCGATAACGGAAGCGGCGGCGATGGTCGGGTTCATAGTGATTTTTTCCTCTATTTACTAATCGATTTCAACGGTTTTGTTGTCGAAGAGAGCGCGTTCCGGGCCTGGAATACGGCCGGTTTTCTGCTAAAAACTCCCCTTGCGGTTTTTCATTCGATCGATCGAAGAATCCAGAGTTTCGAGTTTCTGAATTCCCGAAAGAAATTTCTTAGCTATTATCCTATTAAACGGACACTTTTCGTCTAAGAAATTTTCTTTCTACCCGTGTTCCTCTTCGTGCTCCGATTCGATCGCCTCGTGGATGTACGCGCCCGCGAGGGTGGCGAACACGAGAGCCTGGATGGCGCTGGTGAATAGACCCAGGGCCATGATCGGTAAAGGTACGAACAGGGGAACGAGGGCTACTAACACCGCTACCACCAGTTCATCCGCGAGGATGTTCCCGAAAAGACGGAAGCTCAGGGATAGGGGTTTAGTAAAGTCTTCTAAAATTTTGATCGGCAAAAGCACGGGAATCGGTTCCAGGTAGTGGGCGAAGTAGCCGAGTCCTTTTTTGCTGATCCCCGCGTAGAAGTAAGCGAGGGAGGTGAGCAGGGCTAAAGCGACCGTGGTATTGATATCGTTCGTGGGAGCGGCGAGTTCTCCCTCGGGAAGCTCGAACACTTTCCAGGGAATTAACGCGCCGAGCCAGTTGGACACGAAAATAAATAAAAATAGGGTGCCGATGAAGGGCAACCACGGACGGTAATCTTTTTCCCCTAACTGGTTTTTCGCCAGATCTCGCAAGAACTCCAGAACGTACTCCATCAGGTTTTGAATCCCGCCGGGGACTTTCTGGACGTTCGAGGTGGCGGCGATCGAGGCGACGATCAAAAGAGCGAAAACGATCCAAGATACGAATAAGACTTGACCGTGAACTTTTAATCCGCCGATGTTCCAGTACCAGTGTTGCCCGACCTCTAGCGTGGCGAGGCCAAAAGAATTCAGAACACGTAAACTGTCTAACATTTCCACCTTCGGACAAATCGGGGGCTTGTAGATCGGAATTCCCTACCGTTGTCGGCTTTTCACTCGTTCGTTTTCCCCGGTGGCGCGAACACGCTTTGCAGGGTGTAGACGATGATGGCCGCTTTATAGGTGAGAAATCCGAGAAAAACCGGTACGATGTGCAGTTCCTGCCATCGACTGGCGAGAATGATCAGTCCCGCGAACAGGGCTAACCCTTTCTTGCTCACCTGTCTCTTACCCGCGCCCAATTTCTCCACCTCTCCCGCTAATAGGTTGAGGTAGACCAATCCCACCAGCGCCCCTAATAAATAGTTGAGAGCGGTGTTCAAGGAGTAGAAAGCCCACACCGCGAGAAACAGTCCGCCACTGATCGCGAGCGTCGTGATCAGTAAGGTGTTCCGCAGTTGGTAATAGTCCCGCATGGGATCGCGATCCGGGGCCGGATCGATCGGGGAGGGGGTTTCGATCGAGGGGTCAGACAAGGGGGTACCTAATCAGCGATAGACGATCTTTCGGTGCGATCGACTCACCTTTCCGGACGGTCGGGTAAGCCACAAGCAATATTACCACGGGATCGCGAACAATTATTAAGTGAGTATTAAGTAGCGAGCGAACTGATTGGCACGACTAGCTTTCAGAGAGCAGACAGAGAGGTGCTAGACGACAAATCTAGACGGTGGCTTGAATTCATGCTGATTTGCTATCGTTTCGGCGCTTTGATATAGCCGACCCGTATGACGTTAGGTAAACCTTTTGACTAAAAGTGTGTTATAATCACGCGTGCGGGTGCGGGTGGCGAGTCTGGTTCTATTTTAGCTCGATTGAGTTTAGGCAGACTTTGACTGAACTTACGGCTGGGGGCGCTACTGGCTGGTTTGCTTGGACCGGTCCGAGTTTAATGGTTAGTAGACTGGTCGGTACCGGGAAAAGCTCGATGTGACAATGTAAGCGTCTATTTATTGCTTTAGAGAATTACATTGTCCCTTTTGTAAAGTCTCGGTACCGGGAAAAGCTCGATGTGACAATGTAAGCGTCTATTTATTGCTTTAGAGAATTACATTGTCCCTTTTGCAAAGTCTCGGTATCCCTTCAGCGCGCAGTAACGACGGTCAGTTAAGCTAGAAAGCAAATGCAAGCCCAATCGCGTGAATTTGGACCACGGAGGCTTGCTAACTGGCTCTTATGTGGTTTTATAAGCTAAGCTAGTCGGCAAGCCAAAATGGTCAAATTTGATTAGTAGGCTATTTGCTGATAACCATACTGGTTTGTAAAGTAAGCAAATTTGCGCCGGTTTTTGCTAATCCACTCACGTAAGAACGCTAGTTCGCTGTCTGATTTAGGTGCTGGCAAGTAACCGAACCAGGAATATGATTCAGGTGATTCATGCAATAGTTCGGAGCTAGGAAGTGGGTAAACTTCTAGAATCGCTTTTAGGAAATGGGGTTCCCATAAGTGGGGTAATCGAGTTTCCGGATTACCGAGGATTGAGCACAGTGAGAATGGAGTGCGCGCTGACCGAATATCGATGTTAGCCGCTTTCTCAAACGTTTTCATCTGGTTTAAAGTGGCTTTGAATTCATCCATTTTCGCTGTGCTGGTTAATTTGCTTGCCAGTCGGTTTAAGGATTTTATAGCAAGTTGGCGAGCTTTTAGAATCGCGTTGGCTACGATTACTATCGCACCAGTGGAATCTAGAACGCGGATTTTTTCCACTTTACCATCAATTTTCATGTTGGTTCTCATTGTGGCGATTCCAAATGAGGCTAAGAAGTTCTTAAAGTAGTGACCTTGACTCTTTTTCAAGTCTTTCAAGGATTCTGCATCGTTGTCAAGGGTTTCAGGAATTACCAACGCGGATGGATTTAAACCGAATAGGTCTTGAAGCTCTTCTCGGTTCTTTCTGGCGTAATTTAAGAGGCTTTCTTGAAACTCGGCAACGCTCTGAATTGTACCCACCGGTTGGTTTTCAATTAGCCAGTCTGCTATGGTTTTCTTGATGTTACCTAAAGCGAGAATTTGGTTGGATTTGGCTTTGCTAGTAAGCAGGTATTTAGCAAGATGGTGTTTTATGAAGTTTTCTAAGCCGGATTCTTTCCAATGCTTCTGAACGGCGACAGGAGATTTGTAATCGGCGATAAAACCAGAGATTGAACGATGGGCAAACTCTAGCGCTTGCTCGTGAGATTGCAACGCGAAAAGACTGTTTTCAGTTGCTTTGGGTTTTGTGAAAATGTGGGTAATTCCTAAATAGTCACGGAAAGTTAGAGAGTTAGTATCTTTCTCGGCTATTTGGATTAGTTGGCGCGAGCGATGGTTTTTCAGGAAACAATTTTCCTCATAGGTTCGGTTTTCTTTCGCGGAAAGTAAGTCCAGGTATTCGTTAAGTTCCATAGTTTTATCCGACTCATGGGTTATTTTGAAAATGCCGGTTATGTCTTCCGCAGTTACTTTTGAGCGGGCTTTTTCTCTCAGCTTGAAAATTGGCTTGGATTCCTCATTGTTTAATTCAGTACAAATGGTTCTTCTGTGGATTCTGGTATCGATTAGGGCTTCAAATTCTGCTTTCAGGTTTCGTAAAGATTTGGACCTGTTCGCGATTATGTTTGCGTAAGCTCGATAGTCTGGAATCAAGTCTTCGGAAAGTATCGATAGACCTGTGGTGTTATCAATTTTAGGCGAAATTAGCTCGTTAGCTTTAGCACCGCTCATGACTTTTTCCATCACTTCAACCGGGCAAACTGGAGTCAGGTTTAGCTTTTTTAAGTCTACTTTAGGCTGAATTTGGTAATGGATTGTGCTTGCTTTTCTGAATCGACCACAGAGTTGATGTAAGTTTTTCGCATCAGTTACCATCGAACCCGCGAACAAGAAAACGTTCTGGAATTCATCATTTTTAATCGATACGCCAGCGGTCATTCGTTGAGTGTAGATGATGACCTGATAGTTACTGGATTCAACGGTGGGATTTGATAAAAACTGCTCAATTAGCTTCTCATTGGCGCTGGTTTGACCTCTGTAAATCGATAGTAGCTTTGTGGTCGGAAAGCGCTCGATTATGAGTTTTTCCAAGAGTCGGGCTTCAGTTTTGGAGTCAGTAGCAATCGCGATTTTTTGACCCGATTTTACAGAGTTTAAGACTTCGTTGGTAATGCTCGCTATTGCACCAGCCGCTGAATTATATGGTTTGAAAGTTTTTGGATAAGCGTTATGGTTTATTAGAATCTGAATGGATGGTTGCTCACCATTTTTTGTGCAAGCTTGCTCAAAATAACTTAGAGTTAGGGCGGATAGAAAAGCGTCCATTAAGATGATTTGGGAGGCCTCGCGAGACCATATTTTGATTTTCGTGATAATGTGCTCTCTGTAACTTAGCGTCGGGGAAGTTAGCAGAGTTTCGAGTGAATATTCGGATTCATCGACTATGACTAAATCAAATTTGTTGAGGCTACCATTCTTGTTGAGTGGAATTTTTACCAGCGAATTGATGGTGCAAATCACAAATTTACTTGTTAGGCTGGCGCTCTCAAAGTTATCGGTTTGGCTGTACAGGGTTGGATTTAGATGGTTATAGTTTTGGTAAGAATCTTGACTGAGGGAAATGAGTGGGGTGATTAGGAGAACTCTTTGACCAAGCGATAAATAGTCAGCGATTATTTTAGCTACGCCTTCGTTTTTGCCGGTGCCTATTGGGGAGTGGATAGCGAGAATTTTTGAATCGCGATAGTTAGTGGGAATTTCAATGTTGATTGCTTTTTTGGACCGCGCTTGCTCGATTATTTTGGTATCGCCAGTTCTGGTTTCGTTATAGTTTTCTAGGGAGCTAAACGGAAGCTTTGCAAGCGGTAAACCAGCATCTTTAGCTAGAGAAATAGCGAGTTTGTGCAAGCTTTGCTCCGCTTGGTATGCAATCTCAGCGCGAGAGTAAAATTGGTAAATATTGATAGCGAAAAATTCCTCTTCGCTTTCTCTGATTTCGGCAATCTGGTCGGCTGTAAAACTGTTTGGGTCTAGCTTGTATCGAGCTAGAATGTCTGCACGGAGTTGCTCAAATTCGTCATCATCGTCATCGAGGTCGTCGTGCTCGTATTTGTCAAGTTCCGGGATGTAAGCTTGGAAGTAGGATAAGATGGCGCTGATGTTTATTCCGCGAATCCGGCGGTGCAAGGTTTCAAAACGCTTTGCGTAAGTGCCGCTACTACCTGGAATTGTGGAGATTGTTTTAATCGATTCGCAAATCCGGAGGACTCGATGCAAGTTCTTGTAGCGTGAAGTGGCGCGGTCGTAAAATTCAGAGCTTACAGAGCGGTCAATGAATCGCTTGGCAAAATCTATTTCTGGCTGGCTGTGGACGATTGTGGAGGTTGTCCGCCGGCTGGTGATTTGACTAGAGGAAAACGGAATTTCAAGTTCGGCGTGGTATTTGCTGTGGTTGCTTTTCATAGTGTTTATCAGCAGATAATTTTCTTTACCAATAAGGCACTAAAATAGAACCGGGGACCACTTTACAGGCAAAATAAAAAGCGCCCCTCTAGCTTAGGCGCTTTGTTTTGAGAAAATTATCTACCAAAATGCGTGGAACAGTGCTAGAGAAATCGGGTTCTGCTCCAAAACCACTATTCTTTAATTGTAGGGAGTAATAGAGAGTTTGAAAGCCAGGGGCTTAAATAAGTTTGGGTACTTTGTTTTGGCGGCGAAAACGTGGCTCGGATGCAAGCCGTAATCGCTGACCAGGCTTTCTTCTGTTATTCCGCTAAGTAAGGCTGTTTCCATTAGTTTGGTTAAGCCTTTATCCGGTTGAATGTAGCGGTAGATTGGATTCTCATTACCAGAGGGAGCATAGCGGTAATTTAGCTCGATTGCTTCGTCACGGTCGGTTTGGAGATAGATTAGACGCGCTAGTAAGGGTGAGATTTGGAAAGTGCGGGCGGTTTCTTCATCGGTATATAAAGCGCGCCTATAACGCCGGATTTGGTTCCACTCGTCGGTATTTAGGCTTCTGAGTTCGTTTACAGCGATTAAAAGCTCTTCCAGGGTTACTTTGTTTGTTTTCATAGCTCGATTCCTAAGCCGGGTGACTATATACTAGCTATAGTTTGGGCTAGGGATGTTATTACTGGACAAAAAGATAGGCGACTGATAGTTGCTATCGCATCGCCGATTGGCTCTATTTTAAGTTCTGGGGAGCTTGGATTGACTGGAAAGGCATTTTACTATCGAATCGATTTATGAGTCTTTTAGGCTCGATTCTAGCGGTCGTGGTCGCTACATAAAGCTGAGGCTGAATCCACGAATAGCTATCTAGTTCTTCTGATTTAATGGGGAGCCAATTTTCTCCATCATCGCTTAGGATATAGATAGCTTCGTGGGTTTCCCGATAAGTTCTAAATTGGTTCCCCTTGGACCCGTTTTCTGATTGTGCCAATAGCTGAAGATTAGCACTGACATGAAGACCGCAGCAAAGACCATAGCGGGCCTGGAATTTACGGTGAAGAGGCTCAAAGTCTGGAAAATCACGCCGGTTTTGGTACATGGGAAGTAACCACGGAAACGGAAGCTCATCTGGGCGTAGTGGGATGATATGGTCAACTTCTCGGTTGGACTCTTGGGCTTCTTGGTAAAAATTCTTGATTTTGGGTTTCTCTAGATTGGACCAGGCGGTGGCGCTGGGTTTTCCGGTGTAGGTGGGATTTGACTCTAATTTCATAGCGCGGTAGGCAACGGTATTAGCTGTATTCTTCTCCGGGTATTTTTTCCGCCAGTTACAATTGGCTTCGTTACGTTTAGCGCGACCTTCTTCAGTGCTTCTCATTTTCCGGCTGGCTTCGTTGGCTTTAGCGCGACCTTCTTCGGTGCTTCTCATTTTCCGCTGAGATTTACGGGTGGTTTCTCTGGCTTTAGCACGACCCTCTTCGGTGCTCACTCTTTTACGGTAGGATTCTAAAGTAGCTTTACTTACGCATAGTTTACAGTAGGTTGTAAAACCATCTTTGGCTCGTGACCTTTTATAGAAAAACTCTGAAGTCAATGGAAAATTTTGTTCACACTTTTGGTAAATTTTGGTGGTCTTCATTTTGGTTAACTCCACAAGCTTACATAGATTAAATTTAACGCGCTTTAAAGAAGCAGAAAGCCTTAGTTCGATTAGGTTTTAGATTAGTCCAAGCTATCGATGGTAATCTGGTTGGTGATGCCAATATAGCGGTTCATTAAAGTGACCGGTGAGTTACCTAGAGTCTGCGCTACTGCGGTCGGAGTAAAGCCTTTTTCTAGTAATCTGGTGGCAACTGTGCCGCGAAATTTATAGAGACGACTTTTGGGAATTCCGCTGGCTTCTAGGGTCCGGTAATAGGCGGCTCGGATGGTAGCTAGTTTAAGAGGGATTCCTTCTGAATTTTGGAAGACTAGACCGGTTTGGTTCAGGTTGGTATTGCGAAGTTTGGTTAAAGTTTCCAAAGCTTTCAAAGTTAAAGAAACCCGGCGCACTTTGTTCGTTTTGGTCGCTTTAATTTCCCCTTTCGTGTTCAGAGAAAATCTGATAATAACGAAACGTTCGCTTAAATTCACATCGCTCCAGTGGAGTGCCAAAAGCTCACTCGGTCTGGTACCAAGTTGGCTTAGGAGAATTAGATAAGGTAAATATTCAAAGTTTTCTAAAGCTTTAAATATGGCTTCCAGGTCAGTTTGGGAATGGACTTCAGGTAATTGGTAAGCTTGGCTGGGTGGCTTAATGCTACTGAAAAGGGGTTGGCAAATATGCTTTAGTCTGGCTAAATATTGCGATACAGTAGATGGTGCTAATTGGGAGGCTAGGTGATTTACAAAAGCTTGAGCCTGTACCGGTGAGTTTATAGGTTTGGGATAACGCCGGAGGTGCGCTAAAACGTTCTCCCGGATTGTGTGGACGGTTGGATTAGAAGCTATGTCAGCAACCAGGTCGGTGATTATGGTCTCTTTGGTGATTACTTTAGGGCGCGGTGTTTTTACCAGTTGTTTATATTTTTCTAAAGAGCAATCAAATAGACCAGCTTGGTAGTCATCATACATGAGTTGGGCGATTCGATTGGCTTTGTCGTGGTCGCTTTGGTTTGACCATGAGCCTATATGCAGTACATAGGTTTTCCCATTGATTGTGGGGCGTAGTCTAAGCGTTTCTGCTGATTTGGTTGGCTTTGGTGGGTGCTTCATATTAATTCAGGGCGCTTTGGTTGACTCTGAAACTAATATGACAATTTTTATGACAGCGCGTAAGTGGGGGCCCTGGCTTTTAGGCTAAACGGGGTTGTTTTAGAAAGCTTTGGAAAATTATCCGGAAGCATTAACATTCATTAAGTAATTGTAAATGAGGCTACCGAATATTAGAATACATTTGCACTCGGGGCGCGGGCGGGATCGATCGACCGGCGCGGACGGGGGGAATCTCTATCCGAGGGCGGCGGCAATTCTCCCGCGGGGGTTCTAGAATTGACCTAGAAGAGCGATCGAACTGTATCGCTAGACAAGAATCGGCTGGAACCGGGACAATCGGGGTACGGTTTCAGGGGCGAGGGAAAATTCTATTGACATTTCAGGCGTTTTGTGGTAAATGGCTTGTTCTTTTCGGGATGATCGTCGCCCGTTACTTCGCGATCGCCGGGGGAGCGTACTGGCTATTCTATCGGGTTCTCGGTAAGGCGCGGGGCCCGTCGGCCCGATCGATCCGCGAGGACATCGGGATGTCGATCGCTTCGGGGTTGATTTTCGCGCTCGGTGCCGTCGGGATTCTGGCCGGGTACGATTCGGGAATCACGCTGATTTACAGTGATTTTAACCGGTACGGCGCGTGGTATCCGGCTATCAGTTTCCTCGCCGTCCTCGTTCTTCAGGACACCTATTTTTATTTCCTACACCGTCTATTCCACCATCCGGCGCTTTTTCGCTGGATACATTCCGGGCATCACCGGAGTGGCGATCCGACTCCCTGGACATCCTTCGCGTTCGATATCCCGGAAGCGCTCGTTCAAACCCTCTTTTTTCTCGGTATCGTCGCGATCGTTCCCCTTCACGCGGTCACGTTATTCGCGGCGCTCTTCACCATGACGGTTTGGGCGGTTTACAATCATCTAGGATTCGAGGTATTCCCCCCGGAATCCGGCGATCGCCCGTCGGGGCAATGGTTGATCGGTTCCGCTCACCACGCCATCCATCACCGTCGCTACACGGTTCATTACGGACTGTATTTTACCTTCTGGGATCGAATTTGCGGGACAGAGGTGAAAGAGACGGGGTGGTTAAGGAGCCAGGAGTCAGTAGTTGGTTGTCAGGAGGAAGAATAAAGCATTTTCTAGCTAAAAATTGCACTTGAACCCTATTCATCTTGTATAGTCCTAGTTTTTGAAGTTTTTATACCCTCCAAAACGAATGGTGCGAGAGGACTCTTATTTCTCCCGACACCCTGCCCCCGACACCCGACACCCGACTTGTTACAATAGCCCTTGCTAGGGACTGATAGCGAGGCGCGAATGGCTACTAGAATTAAAGAGATCTTGAAAACGGGTCAACCGAGCGAAGCCGTTACGGTACAGGGTTGGGTGAGAACGAAACGGGAGTTAAAAGAGTTCACCTTTCTGGAAGTCAATGACGGTTCCTCGATGGCGAACCTACAGGTGATTCTCGATCCCGCTCTGACCGATTACGATACTGTACTAAAGACGATCGGTACGGGAGCGTCGGTAGAGGTATCGGGAACCCTGGTTCCGTCCCCCGGAAAAGGGCAGAATATCGAACTGAAAGCCGATTCCGTGATTCTCTACGGCGACTGTCCCGCGGATTATCCCCTTCAGAAAAAACGCCATTCTTTTGAATTTCTCCGCTCGATCGCCCATTTACGGGGCAGAACGAACACGCTAGGCGCGGTAATGCGGGTTCGCAACGCCTGCGCGACCGCTATCCATACCTTTTTTCAAGAAAGAGGCTTTTTGTGGGTGCATACCCCGATTATTACGGCGAACGACTGCGAGGGCGCGGGGGAATTATTCACCGTGACGGGCTTGGATCTGACGAAACCGGCGGATTTCTCGCAAGATTTTTTCGGAAAACGCGCCTATTTAACCGTTAGCGGACAGTTAGAGGCGGAAGTGATGGCGATGGCGTTTCAGAATGTCTACACGTTCGGGCCGACTTTTCGCGCGGAGAATTCCAATACTTCCCGTCACCTCGCGGAGTTTTGGATGGTGGAACCGGAGATGGCTTTCTGCGACTTGGAGGGCGATCGAGATCTGGCCGAGGAGTTTTTAAGATATATTTTCCGTTACGTCCTCGAAACCTGCGCGGAGGATATGGCCTTTTTTAACGATCGCATCGATAATACGGTGATCGCGACCGCGGAGAATATCATTCACAACGAGTTCGCCAGAATTACCTACACGGAAGCGATCGAACTATTGGAAAAAGCCGATAGAACTTTCGAGTATCCCGTGGAATGGGGAGTCGATCTGCAATCGGAACACGAGCGCTATCTCGCGGAAGAATTATTCAAAAAACCCGTCATCGTTACCAATTATCCGAAAAGTATCAAGGCGTTTTATATGCGTCTCGATGACAACGATAAAACGGTTTCGGCGATGGATATTCTCGCCCCGAAAATCGGCGAAATTATCGGCGGTTCCCAACGGGAGGAACGATTAGACGTATTAATCCGCCGGATCGAGGAACAGGGGATGAATCCCGACGATCTCTGGTGGTATTTGGACTTACGGCGCTACGGTTCCGTTCCTCACGCGGGGTTCGGTCTCGGATTCGAGCGCCTGGTTCAGTTCATGACAGGAATGGGGAATATTCGCGATGTGATTCCCTTCCCGCGGACTCCTTTGAGCGCGGAATTTTAGGAAGTCGGGAAACGATCGGCCGTCGTTTCCGGCCGATCGTCGCGAGTCGAGGGAATTTTGATGGTGGGATAGGAGCGCGGGGGAGTTATATCGGGAGAGCGATACATTATAAAAAACGCATTACGTCAACTATCTTTCGGTAGAAAAATCTTGCCAGATCTCCCCGAAACGAACGAGAGAGAGCGAACCCTCGCCCATTTTTTTTCTGGGGGCGCGTGGGTTTGTCTCGGAGCGATCGAACCCGCTCCGTCCCGATTCCCGCGGGGCCGGTGGGATAGACGCTTGTGGGTCTGGAGTTCGATCGCTCCGGCACGACGCTCTCGCTAGACCCGAAAACGGGGCGATTCACGCGTGATTATCGAGATTTAGAGAAAATCCTACACTCTCGCGGGTAATACCCCGTCGATCACCCCGAAAACTTCCTCTAGTGACAGACGCGGGTACGTCCAGACCATCGCCCAGCGATCGCCCGAGCCGAGGAATTCGAGATCGCTATCGACTCCCGGCCGGCCGATCGCCCGGATCATCGACCTGGATAGAATACAGAGACTATCAACGCCGCTAAACACGACTTCCGTGAGGGTTTCATAGGTGCCGTCTAGTTGTTCTTGACGGATGGATTCGACTTTCATCGGTTTTTCTCGCTAGTGCCGTCCTAGCCTACCGCTCTCGCGCGATCGAGGGCTGTAGGCATCGTTACCATCTGGCGATCGGGAGTTACCCTGTATAATCAAAAATATTGACGGTTTATTAACTTTCCTGTCAAAAACACATTAATTCGTAATCGATCGTCTCCCGATCGCTTTTCCCGCGAGTCTATCCCGACCCGAAATTCTATTCCCGCGTGTAGGTCTCCATGTTAAAGACTGTTCTGTTCGATTTTAACGGGGTGATTATCAACGACGAACCGATCCATCACGAATTGCTCGACGAGGTGCTGATCGGGGAAAATCTGCTTCCCGTCGGGTCGGAATTCAGCCAGATCTGCCTGGGACGGAGCGATCGGGCCTGTTTACGGGACATTCTCGCCCGTCGCGGTCGGAGCGCCACGGAAGACTATCTAACAATATTAATCGACAAGAAAAAGCGGCTATATCGGGAAAGAATCGAAAAATTAACGGAATTGCCCGTGTATCAGGACACGATCGCCTTTCTCAAGCGGGTGAGAACGCGGGAACTGCCGATCGGTCTGGTGACGGGCGCGGCGCGATCGGAAGTGGAATACATCCTCGATCGGACGGGGATTCGGGAGTATTTTAGCGTTATCGTCACTGGAGACGAGATAACGGGCAGTAAACCACAACCGGACGGGTATTTACTGGCGGTCGAACGATTTAATCGCTGGGATTTCAATTTACAGTTACAGCCGGCGGACTGTCTGGTGATCGAGGATACCTTCGCGGGGTGCGAGGCGGCCAAACGCGCCGGGATGCAGGTGGTGGGAATCGCCCATACCTATCCATTTCACTTCATGCAGAGGGTATCGAACTGGGCGATCGATAATTTCTCCCAGTTGGATCTCGATCGGATCGAGCGATTTTTCGCCGGGAGCGCCGAGGTCGATCGGGAACGATCGCGCCCCGATAATCCTGTAGAGTGAATAACCAGTTAATAAAATGAGGGGAGCGCGCGCCACTCTCGTCATGTCTCAAG
>NZ_JBAFSM010000046.1:0-39347 GCF_036688125.1 Pannus brasiliensis CCIBt3594
CCCGAATCGTTCGGCTCTCTCTCCAATTTAACCTCGCTTGATTTAAGAGGTAATCAACTGACCAGCCTGCCCGAATCGTTCGGCTCTCTCTCTAATTTAACCGGGCTTGATTTATTGAATAATCCTCTTGAAGACCCTCCTATCGAAGTGGCCAGCCGAGGTATTAAAGCTATACGTGAGTATTTTCGCCAGAAACAAGAAGTGGGTGAAGACACTCTTTATGAAGCGAAGCTCTTAATTGTCGGGGAAGGAGAAGCGGGAAAAACTACGTTAGCCAGACGGATCGACAATCCGAATTGTCCTCTACCTACTCTGGATGAATCGACAGAAGGGATCGACGTGAAAGAGTGGCATTTTAAGGTGGATAATAACAAAGACTTTCGGGTTAATATTTGGGATTTTGGTGGACAAGAGATTCTTCATGCCACTCATCAATTCTTTCTCACCAAGCGTTCTCTATACCTATTTGTCATTGATACTCGTAAGGAAAGCCCGAATCTATCTTATTGGCTACATATCGTCGAACTGCTCAGTGATAATAGTCCATTACTCCTGATCAAAAATGAAAAGAATAACTATACTGTCAATATTCCAGAAGCCCAGATCAAAGGACGTTTTGAAAATATCCGAGAGACTATTTCATGCAACTTTGCCGATAATCGAGGGTTAGAGGATATTGTTACCGCTATCAAGTACCGAATTCAAAAACTCCCTCATATCGGTAGTACCTTACCGAAAACGTGGATAAGGGTTAGAGAGGAATTAGAGAAAGACGAGCGAGATTATATCGCCATTGAAGAATATCTAAAAATCTGTGATACCAACGAATTTAAACAGAACAAAGACGCTTTACAACTCAGCCAGTATCTGCACGATATCGGAGTTATCTTACATTTTCAGGAAGATCCGCTATCTTCTTTATATAAAATAGTAATTCTTAAACCAGAATGGGCGACTCAGGCAGTATATAAGGTGATTAGATCGGAAACGGTAAAACAAAATCTTGGAAAATTTACCGGTCAAGATTTAAGCGATATTTGGCAGGCTAGAGAATATGCGGGAATGCGAGGGGAACTGCTTGACTTGATGATAAAATTTAAACTTTGCTACCAACTGCCGAATGAACCGAACACGTACATCGCCCCTCAACTCCTCGACATCAAGCCCCCTGAATACGGATGGAATGATCCCAATAATCTGATTCTTCGTTATTGCTATGATTTTATGCCCAAAGGAATTTTAAGCCGCTTTATTGTCGAATTACATCATTTAATCGACGAACCGAAAGTCTGGCGTACTGGAGTTGTCTTAAAAAAAGAAAATACCTGTGCGGAGGTTGTCGAGACTTACGATCAAAAAGAAATTAAAATCCAATTGTACGGAGTTAATAAACGAGATTTATTAACTACGATTACGGATAAGTTTGACGAGATCCATAGAAAATACAATCGATTGATTGTAGATAAACTAATTCCTTGCAATTGCCCAAAATGCCTAAATCAGCAAACCCCACATTTTTATCGATTAGAAATTTTAAAACAATTTCGGAGCGATCACGAAGAAGCGATCCAATGTCAAAAAAGTTACGAGATGATCAACGTTCGAGGCTTAATCGATGACTTTGAATCGGGTATCGGCGGACGAAATCTAGTTCCCTCGATCGATCGCGGAAAACTCATGAAAACGTTAACCCGTTTAGTTGAAGCACAATTTGACGAATTACAGTTCATCATCGATCCCCCGGCGGGAATTGTACCACCACCACCGGCCGCGCAATCGGCCCGGGTCTTCGCTTTGTTAAAATGGGCGGAATCTCCGGACGGATGTGGACTAGAGAAAATTCAAAAGGTTTTAGACGACGAAATTTTGAACGATCGATAGACAGATCCCGAAAGCTCGATCGAACTAGGGATCGAAAAGGTTAATCCCGAAGCGACGATCGAACCGGGCGGATCGATCGGGGAACGGTAGCGCTCTCCTGTAAAATATCTCCATTCCCCCCTCACCGACTCCTATGCTCGCTTCTACCCGCGAATTGCTGGAAACCGCCCGAAAAAATATCTACGCGATCGGCGCGTTCAATGTCTATAACCTAGAGGGCGTGAAAGCCGTCATTTCCGCGGCCGAAGAGTATCGCAGTCCCGCCATGCTCCAAATTCACCCCAGCGCGCTCAAATACGGAAAATTGCCCCTCGTGGCGATGTGTCTGGAAGCGGCGCGAACGGCTACCGTACCCATTTCCGTCCATCTCGACCATAGCACCAAAGCCGGCGATATTTACGATGCCCTCGAAGCGGGAATGACCTCGATCATGGCCGACGGTTCCCCCCTCTCCGACGAGGAAAATCTCGTTTTCACCCGCGAGATGACGCGATTGGCGCACGAGTACGGCGCGGTGGTGGAGGCGGAAATCGGTCGGATTAGCGGGACGGAGGACGGGCTAACGATCGCCGAAAAAGAAGCGAAAATGACCGATCCCGATCGGGCGCTGGAATTCGTGCGCGCCACCGGAGTCGATTCCCTAGCCGTCACCATCGGCAACGTCCACGGCGAGTATAAAAGTCCGCCCCGGTTAGATTTCGATCGCCTGGCGAGAATTCGCGAACTTCTCTCCATCCCCCTCGTTTTACACGGCGCGTCCGGTTTACCCGCGGAAATGATCGGTCGATCGATCCAGTTGGGAGTCTGTAAATTTAACGTCAATACCGAAGTCCGTCAGGCTTATTTACAAGCGTTAAAACAAGAAATCTGCGGTCAAAGTCCCAAGGATTTACTAGAAATCGCGGGAGAAGCGATCGACGCGATGAAAGAAGTGATCGCCGACAAATTAATCCTCTTCGGTTCGGTAGGAAAAGCCCATCTTCACGAAACTCCCTACGCGGAAATGTTAGCTCGATCGATCGGAAATTAAGGGTCATTCCCGTTCGAGAGCGCGCGTGTCGCGGGAAAAATCGCTCCGATTCCTCATTTCTCGTTATTGATCGCCACCGATCGCGATCCCCGTCCCGTATACTGCCGCATTCGTTAAGTTGATATCTTGCAGGGAGGCGTTAGCCACATCCGCGTCGTGAACGATCGCCGAGGTAAGATTGACTCGATCGAGATTCGCGCCGTTAAAGCTGGCATTCGTGGCGAAAACCCGCGTTAAATTGGCTCCTTTTAGATTCGCGCCCGTTAAATCCGCGCCCTCTAGGTTCGCGCCGGTTAAATTCGCGCCCTGTAAATTCGCCCCGCGGAGATCCGCGCCGATCAGATGCGCCCCGCTAAGATTCGCGCCGCCGAGATCGCAACGCGCGCACTCTCCGGTTTTTAATAACTTCTCGACGTGTCGGGGATTACTGGCGAAAACCGGATTAATGAGCGTTAAGGAACCGGCAAACACCAACGCCGCTAGTATAGTCCTTTTCATCGTTTTCGCCTCCAGGCGGTCTTTACCTCACACCTTCAGCGTAGAAAAAAAACACCGATCGCGACTTCCCCCGATCGGGCTAATCCTCCCGTTATCTTTCGTATGCTCGATTTTTCTCCCTCCCGTCCTATTCCCGGCAGACGAGGCCGAGCTTTCAGCGAAAAGTGAATCGATCGGGGGTTACAGTACCTTAGTAGGTCGGGTTGAGGCTGACAAACCCGACACGAAACCCCTCGGTTATTCTTACTTTTCTACGGGAAAAGATCGGTCGTTCGATCGCCGATCGAGCGTTCATTATTTCCGGAATACTTTCTTACGAACGCGAGAGATTAGAATCTCTAATTCCGGCAACTGTAAACGCGTCGCCCCCAACAGAAAGAAACCTACCGCCACCGTCACCGCGATCCCCAACTCTAGTAATTGTAAAAGCAAATTCCCGTGACCGATCGAGCGTTCCCAGCCCCACGTCACGCCCCAACTCGCCACACCGGATAACAGAGTAATCAACGCCAATCCCGATAACGTGAAAATCCATTCTCCTAACGGTAATCCCCCTAACCGACGGTGTAAGATCACCGTAAAAATCACCATCGAAGTAATATTAACCCCCACCGTAGCCAACACTAACCCCGGCGTTCCGAAAGGTTTATAAAAGAGAAAATCCAATAAACCGTTCAGGAAAATATTCAACATACTCACCTTGAAAGGTGTATCCCCGTCCCCCAGCGCGTAAAACACCCGCACCAACACATCGCGACCGAGATAGAAAAACATCCCGAAACCGTAAGCCATTAAAACGGGAACCACCTCCCGCGACGCGGCGAGATTGAACGCGCCCCGTTGATAGATAATCTGCACCACGGGGAAAGCGAGCGCGATAAAGATAGCGGTGAAGGGCAACATCGTTAACGCCGTCAAAACCAATCCCTGACGGATTCTATCCTTCAATTCCCCGCGTTTTTCCGGTTCCGTGAGGCGGGAGAAAACCGGCATGAACGGCACGAGAATCATGTTCGAGACGATGCCCAATGGCGTGAGAACGATAAAACTCGCGTATCGCATCGATGCGGCGGCGTTGGGGATGTAAGACGCGAAAAATAGGTCGGTATAGACGTTAATATGCAACATTCCCGAGGAGAGGGTGGCGGGAATCAGAACCCTGAGAACGTCGGAAACGCCGGGGATTCGCCAATCCCAGCGTAAGCGAATTTTTCCCATTCCCGCCTTGACTTGCGCGCCAACTTGTGCTAGCCATTGCCAGATCGCGCCGATTAATGTTCCCCCGGCGAGGACGAAAGACCCCAGTTGTAGGTACCGCGGCGAATCGATCTGAGATCCCAACTGCCAGAAGAGGATACCGACCCCGACAATCACCGCGAGACTGGAAAAAAGAGGGCTGAGACCGGGTAGCCAATATTGGTCGGAGGCGTTGAGAGTTCCGAAGCCGATGCCGATGAGACCGGCGAGAATGGCCATCGGGGCCATGATCTGCAATTGTTGAACGGCGATCGAGCGGGCCGGTTCCTGTAATCCTGGTGCGAGGAGATCGATAAAGTTTCCCGCGAAAGCGATGAGAATTACGGTTAAAAAGCCGAGAAAAACGGTTGTTAACGTCGTTACCGTCTCGACGATCGGTGCCGCTTCCGATTTGTCCCGTTTCGCGAGAACGCTGATCAGCGCGCTATGGAAAGGGCCGTTAATGCCGCCGAGAAGGATCAGCAGGAAACCGGGGATCACGTAGGCGTAAGCGTAGGCGTTAACGACCGGGCCCACCCCGTAGGCGGCGGCGATCACCTGTTCGCGGAAGAGGCCGAATATTTTACTGATCAGCGTGGCGGCGGCGACGATGCCCGCGATATTGGCGAGGGAACGGTTAGCTGGCGTACTAATGGCGACACCTCTAGGCAAAACTACAACATGGATTGATTTTACCCGTTCCCTGTTCCCATCGTTCGATTAGCGAGGGTTCGATCGAGGTTTCCGCGCTTCCTCTCGGACGAGATCGATCGGTCAGTCGATCGATCCTCTACAAGACCAACTCGTTCGGGTTAACCGTTTCCCAACGTACCATCGATATCCAGACTCAAAAAGATCGATGATTGAATCTATCTTGTTATAATTGACCGGAAGGTTCGCTCTCCCGGCTAGAAAATGATCGAGTTAGAAACGATAAAAACGCTATTAAAAAAACATCAATCCGTTTTTAAACAAAAGTACCGAATTAAACAATTAGGTGTTTTCGGTTCCTACGTTCGAGGTGAAGCGACGCGAGACAGCGATCTCGATATATTAGTAGAATTTGAAGCTGACTATCGTTTCGGCCTGTTAACTTTCTGTAAACTAGAAAACGATCTGAGTGATTTGTTAGGGGTGAAAGTCGATTTAGTGATGAAGGATAGTTTGAAACCGAAAATCGGTCAGCAAATTCTCTCGGAAGTTATTTATCTATGAGCGATCGATATAGCGAGGACTATTTACGAGATATGCTAGAGGCGATCGAACTAGCGATCGAGTTCACGGACGGAATGGAATTCGAGGAATTCACGGGGGATAAAAAGACGATTTTTGCGGTGACGAGAGCGATTCAGATTATCGGAGAAGCGGTCAAAAAAATTCCCGATACTACCCGACAGCAGTACCCACGAATACCGTGGAAAGACATCGCTAAAATGCGCGATAAAGTTACCCATCAATATTTTTCTGTCAAGCTGGATGTGGTTTGGGATACGATTAAACAGGATTTACCGCTTTTGAAAACGTCGATCGCCGATGTTTTAGCTAATTTTCGAGAATAGTCCACGGAGGATCGCGCCGCGACCGTGGAGGGGGTTAGGAATCGTTTTCGGGGTTCGATCGAGGTTTCCGCGCTTCCTCCCGGACGAGATCGATCGGTAAGTTGTTCGATCTATATCTTCTACACTTCCGCTCTATTCGATCGAGGGATATTAAAACAGAATCGGGTGAGCCATCGCCCACCCGATCGATCTAGAATTCCCTACGATTGTTTCGCGAAATAGGCTTCTAGTGCCTCGTTAATAATCTGGTTCATCGGGCGTTTTTCCGTTTCCGCGGCCTGTTTGAGACGGACGAACATCTCGTCGGGGACGCTGACGCGGTTTTGATTTTTTCGGACTCGTTTGGGTTTATCGGCAGGGGTGTCGCTCATATCGGGTGTGTAGGTTGCGGAAAATTCTTGGAGAGCGGTAAAACCGATTCGGTGACAGAATTCGCCGAAAGTTTCGTTTTCTTGTTTTTCTTTGCGGAAAAGTACGAAAATCGGCTCTAAAACCGTCTCTAGATCGTCGATCGACATTTTATCGATATAGGCTTTCGCGAGTCGGGTTTGATCCGCGTTTCCCCCTAACCAGAGTTGGTAGGATTCCGGGGCGCTCCCGACGAAACCCAGTTCGGCCATGTAGGGACGGGCGCAACCGTTGGGGCATCCCGTCATCCGGATCACGAATTCTTCTTTTTCCAGTCCGAGACGGTTTAATAAAGCGCGAATTCGATCGATCACCGAGGGTAGAATTCGCTCCGACTCTGTTACCGCTAACCCGCAGGTAGGCAACGCGGGACAAGCCATCGAGTAACGCGTGAGGGGATCGATTTCCGTCGGGTTCGTAATTACTCCGTATTCGCGAAGGAGGGAATCGATCGCTTCTTTGTCGTCCGGCTCGATCTCGTAGAGTAGGATATTATGATTCGGGGTCAGTCGGATCGGTAATTGCAAGCGCTCGACGATCGTTTTCAGCGCGCTTTTCAGTCGGAAAGTTCCCTCGTCTTTTACCCGGCCGTTTTCCACGGAAATCCCGAGAAAGAATTTCCCGTCTCCCTGATCGTTCCAGCCTAGATAGTCCTCGTATTTCCAATCCGGCAGAAGTTTAAACGGTTCGATTTCCTTCCCGAAATAACCCTCGACGGTGTGTTTAAATTTCTCCACCCCCCAATCTTCGAGGAGGTATTTCATCCGCGCGTGACGGCGATCGCTTCGATTCCCGTAATCTCTCTGGGTGGCTACGATCGCTTTCACCAGATCGTACACATCCTCGCGCGCCACGTACCCGATCGGATCGGCCATCCGGGGGAACGTATCCTCTTTATTATGGGTGCGTCCCAATCCACCCCCGGCGAGAACATTAAACCCCTCTAACTCGCCGTTTTCATTCGTGATAACGACTAAACCGACATCGTTCGTGTAGATATCGATCGAATTATCCCCCGGAACCGTGACGGCGATTTTAAATTTCCGGGGCATAAAATGTTTCCCGTAAATCGGTTCGCTCTCGTCGGGGAGATTGGTTCCGTGGAGATTTTTCTGCCGCGCGGCTTTCACTTCCGGCGCTTCCTCGGCACTAATAATCTTTTCCCCGTCCAACCAGATCTCGTAATACGCGCCGGACTGCGGGGCGAGTAAATCGGCGACTTTATCGGCGTATTCCCACGCGTAGCCGTATTCCGGGCGATTTTTAAACGGCGCGGGAGGAGCCATCACGTTCCGGTTAATATCGCCGCAAGCGCCGAGGGTAGACCCCATATTCCGGACGATTTCGGCGATCGTAGCCTTCAGATTCTTCTTGAGAACGCCGTGTAATTGGAAACCCTGACGGGTGGTGACGCGAAGAGTCCCGTTCCCGTGGAGATCGGCCAGTCGATCGAGCGTGAGATACAGTCGCGGGGGAATGAAACCGCCAGGACTCCGGGTTCGCAACATCATCTGATAATCTTTTTCCTGCCCTTTCACGCGATTATCGCGGTTATCCTGCTGGTAGGAACCGTGAAATTTGAGGATCTGGGTCGCGTCCTCGCTGAAATGAGTCGTATCTTGCAGAATTTCGGTCGCCACGGGTTCTCGTAGGTAGTGGCTCCGTTCTTTAAGGCCTTCGACTTTGGAAACTTTGACGCTGGGGGGAATGGGAGTATTAACCATCGTGTTGATCGCGCGCTAACCCGTGAGTATGTTTTCTGACTTCTGTTGACCGCTCGTTTCCGTCCGCTTTCTGCCGATTCAGTCCACGGTAACTATTCTATAAACGCTCGCCCGATACCTGAATTGTTCCTTAAGATTATCTCCAGAGTGTGCGATTGCCTGAAGAGAAACGGTAGCGATCGTGACATGATCTCTATCTTAGCGTCTTATCGATCGGGGCGAAAGCGATCGCCAATGGAGACACCCAATCGGCTGAAGTTGATCAACGGGAGATCGATCGCATTTCTTGGAAGAGCTTGATTATGGATAGGTTTCTAAAGGTCGCGATCGCTCGTTCTATTGATGGCGATCGCCAGAGAGAACGGAAAACGTCCTGTAGCAAACGCTTGATAAAAAAAGAATTGTCAATCCCCCCCATTTCTTAAAATCATATTGTTAGAATGGAAAGGTAAAAAAAAATCTACCGATCGGCAATGATCGATTCAAAAAACAAAACTAAAATATTCAAGCTCATGAAAAGAAAAAATATACAAAAAAACCGAAAACTCTCTCTGACAAAGCTTTTTAAGCCTTTAAAACCTTATATTAAATCCCCAAAGCATACCAAAAAACAAGTGGAATCAGACGATAAGCGTAACCCAAATCCATATCAAGAATTATTCGGACAGTCTATCAGACGGTATACCGCAAAAGCGGTTAGCAAACTATTAGGCCGAGTCCTGTAACGACACGGGACGAACGAGGGACCGAGCTTTACCGCCCTCATCTTGAGGAAAATGCTCGATTCCCCGTTACGACCCGTAACTGCCCCTATACACCGAATATAAATCTCTATTTTAAAATTACACTGAAATTCGAGCTTTTACTATGAATTTTGAAGAATTTGACTGGGATGAAGCGAAGCGTCTCTCTAATCTAGAGAATCACGAGATAGATTTCGCGGGTGTTCCCCCTATTTTTGACAGCCCTTGCGTTATCCGGGAAGATAAACGCCGCGATTATGGAGAAATACGAATGATCGTCTTGGGGGAGTTAAGAGGGGAAATCTGTTATGTCGTCTATACTGTAAGAGAAGAAACCTGCCGATTGATTAGTGCTAGGAGGGCTAATGAGCGCGAGAGAAAGAAGTATCGAGAGATTATCGCGGCGGAGAAAAAGCTCCCTCCAGCAGACGAAAAGCGTTTATAGAAGAAATAATCCTGAAAATCCTCAAGATTTAACCGATTGGGATAGCGTTCATTCGATGACCGAGGAAGAGATCGAACGGAACGCGCTTTCCGACCCCGACGCGTTACCCTTCGAGGATGATTGGGAAGACGCGATCGTCGTTTACCCTAAAAACAGTAGAACCCGTAGGGTGGATTAGCGAAGCGTAATCCACCGAGAATCATCTTCAATACTCGACAATCGGGGAAAATCGGACATTATCACCGGTTTACCCCGATTATCGCATTTATCCCTGTAGCTTCTGATCTAACAGTTGGTTGGTGAGTTTCGGATCGGCTTTCCCGCCGCTTTTTTTCATCACCTGACCGACGAAAAAGCCCTTGAGATTGGTTTTACCCGATCGATATTTCTCCAACTCTCCCGGATGGGCCGCGATAATCTCGTCGATGAGGGATTCGATCGCCGAAGTATCGGAAATCTGGATCAATCCTTTTTTCTCCACGAGAGCCTGGGGGGAACCGCCCTCGGTTAGCAGTTCCGGAAGGATTTCCTTGGCGATCTTGCCGCTTATCGTGCCATTTTCGATTAATTTGACCAATTCCGCTAAACCCTCGGCTTTTAGCGCGATTTCGGCGATAGTCAATTTATTATTGTTGAGATAGGCGGCGATGTCCTGACTGATCCAGTTGGCGACGAGTTTGGCGTTTCCCCCACCCGCGACGGCGGTTTCAAAATACTCCGCCACCGCTCGATCATCGGTCAAAACGCGGGCATCGTAGGCGGAAAGCCCGAATTCCTCCTCGTAACGCAGGCGTTTCTTGGCGGGAAGTTCCGGGAGTTGATTTTTCCAGTTTTCCAACTGTTCCGCGGACACTTCTAGCGGGGGGAGATCCGGTTCGGGGAAATAGCGATAATCGCTAGAACCCTCTTTTTTCCGCATACTGATAGTGCGTTGGCTGGCTTCCTCCCAAAGACGGGTTTCCTGTACGATTTTCTCGCCATTCTCGATCGCCTCGATCTGCCGTTCGATCTCGTACTCGATCGCTTTTTGAATGGCGCTGAAGGAGTTCATATTTTTAATCTCCACCTTCGTGCCGAATTTCGTCTCGCCTTTTTTACGGACGGAAATATTCACGTCACAGCGTAGCGAACCCTCCTGCATATTCCCGTCGCTAATGCCCAGATAGCGAACGAGACGGCGTAATTCTTGCGCGTACTCGGCCGCTTCCTGTCCCGTCCGCAGATCCGGTTCGGAGACGATTTCCAACAGGGGAACCCCGGTACGGTTGAAATCCACGAGGGAATGCGTCGAACCCGACAGCCGTTCACTCCCCGCGTGAACCAGTTTTCCCGCGTCCTCCTCCATGTGGAGACGGGTGATCCCGATGGTTTTGCGGCTAACTTCCTTGGTTTTTTTATCGACGATCTCGATCTCCAGTTTGCCGTGTTCGACGATCGGCAGATCGAACTGGGAAATCTGGTAATTTTTGGGGAGATCGGGATAGAAATACTGTTTGCGATCGAATTTACTGTGGGGCGCGATCTGTCCCTCGATAGCGAGTCCTAGCTTGACCGCGCTGGCGAGAACTTCTTCATTGAGGACGGGTAAAACCCCCGGATAGCCCAAGCAGACGGGACAGACGTTCGTGTTCGGGGGACTGTCGAAAGTGGTGGAACAGGTACAGAAAATTTTGCTCTCGGTGTTGAGTTGGCAGTGGGTTTCGAGTCCGATAATCGCTTCGTATTCAGAGGAAGACATAATTTATAGCAGGAGTCAGGAGTCAGGAGTCACCGAGTCAGGAGTAAAACCGGATCGATCGCTGTAAAGTCACCTCTCACCGGTGATACCCCCTACAATTCGGGGGTAACTCACGCGACTCTCGTGAATTGTTATATCATTGTATCTCTCTTTTGAAGCTGGGTTCTACGGTACGGTGATGTCTGCGACGAAACGGGTTTTATCGTTATTTTCCGGTTGTGGGGGGATGGATCTGGGGTTAGAGGGCGATTTTCGGGTACATCGCGATTGTGTGAACGAGGCGATCTACCCGCACTGGATCGCCGAAAAAGAGGGGGATCGGGTTCTTTTAGCGAAAACGAGCTTTGAAACGGTGTTCGCGAACGATGTCACCCCGATCGCCCGGAACTCGTGGATTCCCTATTTCGAGAAACGGGGACGGAAAGACGCGTTTCATCTCGGAAGTATCGTCGATCTGGTGAAAGCGACCGAAAGGGGGGAATTTCGCTTTCCGGAAAATATCGATCTGGTGACGGGAGGTTTTCCCTGTCAAGATTTTAGCGTCTCCGGCAAGCGGAAAGGGTTCGAGTCCCACAAGAGTCACACGGGGAAATTATTAGAGGAAACCGAAGATAAACTCGCGGAAAATCGCGGCAAATTATATTACTGGATGAAACAGGCGATCGAGTTAACTTTACCGAATGCATTTATCGCCGAAAATGTCAAGGGGTTAATCTCGTTAACCAACGCGAAAGAAATTATCGAGGAAGATTTTCGATCGATTGGCGAGAAAGGCTATCTCGTCCTTCCGAAACTTTTATTCGCGCCGGATTACGGGGTTCCCCAGCGCCGGGAACGGATTTTATTTATCGGGTTGAATAAAGCCTTTTTGCGGCCGGAAGTGGTGGAGGCGCTACAGTCCGGGGAACTCGATCCTTTCCCGGCGAAAACCCACGCGCCGAACCCGATGTATCCCGGTAAAGCCTATAGTACCGTTCGATCGATCCTCGCGGGATTACGGGAACCGGAGGAAGAAACGCGGGATCTCGCGCAGATGAAATATTCGAGGGCGAAACATTACGGGAAAATGCAGGGACAGGTGGAGGTAGATTTAAACGGGTTAAGTCCGACGATTCGATCGGAACATCACGGCAATATCGAGTTTAGAAGACTCTCGCGGGAGTTAGGAGGAAAACACGTCGAGGAGTTAGAATCGGGGCTAAAGATGCGCCGGTTAACGGTGCGCGAGTGCGCGAGAATTCAAACCTTTCCCGACGATTACGAGTTCGTCCGGGAGAAAACGAATTCCCCCGATTATCCCCTCTCGGCCACCGACGGTTACAAGTTAATCGGTAACGCGGTTCCCCCGTTATTGGCCTATCACCTAGCGCGACATTTAGAGTCGATCTGGGGAGATTTATTCGAGTGATCGAATGGGGTTCGGGGGTGGATTTTGGGAAATGAGGATCTTGGGGAGGTGACGCGTTACGCGAGGCTAACGCGCCCTACGGTTTTATTCCGTCGAGATCGATATTTTGCCTTGTTGACTTAACAGTTGACCGATCGCTTCCGCGGATATAGGACGGCTGAAATAGTAGCCCTGCGCCTCCTCACAGCCGAGATCTTGCAGGAAGTCGAGTTGTTGACGGGTTTCTACCCCCTCGGCGACGATCCGGAAGTGGAAGCCCTTACCGAGCGCGACCGCCGCCGAGACGATCGCCCGTTCGCCGTCACTACCCCGGAGGTCGCGAACGAAGTTCTGATCGAGTTTCAGGGTGCGGAAGGGGAATTGTTGGAGATAGCCCAGGGCCGAGTATCCCGTGCCGAAGTCATCGAGCGCGACGCGAACCCCTAGATTCTGGAGATCCTGGAAGATCTGCCGGGCAGATGATAGATTCTGTCGGAGGATTTTCTCGGTAATCTCGATCTCTAACCATTGGGGATCGAGACCGGTTTTTTCGAGAACGCGGGCGATCGTCTCGACGAGATTCGGTCGGGCGAATTCCGGGTTGGAGAGGTTCACGCAGACGGGAACCGGGGGTAAGCCGTCTTTCTGCCAGGAGATCGCCTGCTCGCAGGCTTTCGTTAACACCCACTTGCCGATCGGTAGGAGTATATCGGTTTTTTCCGCGAGGGCTAGGAATTTAGCGGGGGAGAGAACGCCCGAAGGAGGATGATTCCAGCGGAGAAAAGCCTCGATCCCGGTAATTCTTCCGCTCGCTACGGCGATTTGAGGCTGGTAGACCAGGGCAAATTCCTGTTTATCGAGCGCTTGATGGAGGAGGGTTTCGAGTTTGAGGAACGTTCCGGCTTCTTCGGCGAGCGCGGGGCTATAGAACTGATACTGACCGCGGCCGGCTTCTTTCGCGCGATGGAGGGCGGCCGAAGCGTTTTTGAGCAGGGTTTCCTCGTCTTCCCCGTCTTGCGGGTAGAGGGCGATCCCGATGCTCGCGCGCGGTTGCAGGGTGTTCCCCTCGACCTCGATCGGGGTTTTCAGCGAGTCGAAGATTCTCTCGGCGAGTCGGATCGTGTCTTCGGTTTTGCGGGGACGGGGTAGGAGAATGGTGAACTCGTCGCTTCCCCAACGGGCGATCGCGTCGCCACCACTGATGAGAACACTTAAACGCCTCCCGAACTCTTGCAGAACCCGATCGCCGATCGAGTGACCGAGCGCGTGATTGATATTTTTAAAAGAATCGAGATTGACGAACAGCACCGCGAGTAGGGTGTGATTCCGTCGCGCGTTGGCCAGCGCCAGCGTTAGTTGTCGCTCGAACAGGAGACGGTTGGGGAGATCGGTCAGGGCATCGTGTAGGCTCTGATAGTAGAGTCTTTCCTCGAACCGTTTCCGCTCGCCGATGTCGCGGACGCTAAAACAAAAAATATCCCGGCCGTTGAGATTCGAGCGGGTGATTTTTTCCTCCACGGTGATCAGGGAACCGTCCCGGCCGCGATGCAGGGACTCCTCGACATAGAAAGGTTTTTCCGGTTCGAGATCCCCCAACTGACTATCCAGATTCTCCCGATCGACGGCGATTAACCCGTAGAGCGCGCGCCCGATCAATTCCCGCTCGGTATATCCCAGTAATTTACAGTAGGCGAGATTGGTTTCGAGAATTTTTTTCTCTTCCGCGTCTATTAAGAAAATTCCTTCCGTGGACTGTTCCCGTATAAATCGAAAATAATCCGATTTAATCGCATTTTTTTCTTCATTTTCTTTATATTTCGTGATGTCCACGCAAAAAGTACGAACGATCCGTTCCGGGGTGAAAGTAATGTACTGCTCGAAAAATTTGCCCTCGATCTCTAACTCCCGCGAGAAAGAGGTACTATTGTCCGCGAGGCTCTGTTCGGCCAAACCTTGCAAGAGGGGATGTTGGCCTTGCCGTTGACCGAGATCGGGAAATCGCCGGGACGCGGCGGCATTCTGGTAGAGAATCTCCCCCGATTGGTTGAATTCGACAATCGGGTACGGGCTATAATCGGCGATCGAGAACGAGGGGGAAGGGGAAGGGGGAGGGGAGGACGCGGGCGCCGGTTTCGGGAGAGCGAAGGCGATCGTGTGATTTTCCTCGTCGTGAAAGTCGCTCTCTTTTTCGAGAAAACCGGTGATCGAGAGTTCGGGGGAAAGATCGGCCAGATCCTCGCTGTCGAGGAATTCGAGGTCGGTATTGGCGGGGACGACCTGATAGATGGCTCTCGCCTTACTCCCGAAGTGAATCGTGTCGCCCGGTCGTAGTTCGTGGGAGAGGCTGTATTTGCCGTTCACCGTGATGCCGTTCGTACTTTTTTTCCCGTGTAGATCCCCATCGATCACCCGATAGAAATCCTGTTGATTTTGATAGTCCGTGACCCGCAGTAAGGTAGCGTGATGGCGGGAGACCTGTCGATCGTAGATAATGATCGAGCAACTCGGATCGCGACCGAGGGTATAGGAATTTTCCCGAAGCGCGACGATCCGTTTCGATTTTTGGTCTTCAACAACTAAAATATGGCGAACATCCCGTGCGTTACTCATCGAGAATCGTGGGTTAGAAACCCCGTCCTTCTGGGACGGCTTGACATTCCCTCGCGGGACACCGGTTTTTGTTCCCGATCGGGCGAGAACCGGCCAACTCGTTCGAGTTCCTTCGCCCACCGTTAGAAACATGACTTGTCTTGAGCGACCCCCGCGCCGATCGCCAAGGACGCGCCGAAGGCGATCGGTCGCGCGAGGGAATCCGAACCGGGGAAGCCTTCGGAAGTCTTGAGTATCTAACGGCTCTACGGGCTATTCACCGCTTACGTTGCCAGAATCGGTTCTAGCGCTCCCCGCCCTTCAAGGGCGAGGCGGGTGAATGGGGATCGCTACTGAAGCTGAGGAGCTACCCTTAGAATTCCCGGAAAAACTCTCTTGATAACAGGGCGGGAATTTTTATTCGCTCGCCCCGTTCACCGGTCGATCGAACGGTTGACCCGAGAACCCGGACGGAATGACCGCTCGATCGATGGGAAAAGGAGATAGAAGAAAAGTAGGGGCGGGTTTTGTTGTCAAGATAACGTTTCCTAAAAACCTGTCGGCTAAACCCGCCC
The DNA here is from genome assembly GCF_036688125.1 of Pannus brasiliensis CCIBt3594. Lineage (NCBI taxonomy): Bacteria > Bacillati > Cyanobacteriota > Cyanophyceae > Chroococcales > Microcystaceae > Pannus > Pannus brasiliensis. The sequence continues at coordinate 15,814 of NZ_JBAFSM010000046.1, forward strand.
CGACGGCCCGTACAGGAGTCCGGAGAAATCCTTACCGGTGGTCTCCCGAAAGATCTCCTAAAATACCAATTTAGGTTCTCCCCGTCCCGCCAATTCGTTTGTTAGCGCGGCCGAAATGAAACCGAACCCGCGAAAAGTTTCCGAATCTTCTCGTTACCCCCGAAAGCCGATCTCGGAACCATCGGGATTTAACGAACGAAAGCCCGGTGAATCGCTTCTTTTCAGTCTCGGAACCGCTTTTTACCCTTAACCCTCATCCCGCCGGGAACTATCTACCCCATGAAAGACCTAGCGATCGAACCGACCGATTTTTCCCGTATCTCGGAAACCGAGGGGGATCTAGAAAGTACCCTCCGAGAGATCGCCACCGATACCGCCCGAAAATTGCAAGCCCGTCGATGCTCGATTCTCTTGGTTTGTGAAGGAGAGAATAAGGAAAAGAACGCGAAAAACCTGCAAATATTCGCCCATTACGGTGATCTGTCCCGCTCGGATTATCCAATCCCGCTCCCGCTCGATCGGGGTTTGGCGGGAACCGTGGTACTCACCGGAAAACCCCTGCTGATCCGCGATATCCGGCGCTCTCCTTTCCGGGCGATGGCCCGCTACCCGAACTGGAATCCCAGTTGTCTGCTGGCCCCGATCCGGGTGGGCGATCGAATTCTCGGCTCGATCGCCGTCAGCCTTCCGAGCGAGAAACTTTGCTTTGACGAACTAGATCTCGAAATCCTGGAATTATTCGCCAAACAAACGGCGCAATCGTTACAGATCTTTCACTTACGGGGAATGGTTAAATCCCGCTTCGTCGCGATGGCCGTGCGGGGAGAGATCGAGGCGAATCGTTCGATCGACATCCATCGCGAGACAGATCTTTTCGAGATCGCCGTCCCCCCCCATCCGCAGAAACTCGCCAAGATCGTCGCCAAGGCTTTCTTTACCGAGTTAACCAAAGCCGGCTTCAGCGCGCGTCAGGTCATCGAAATCGCCACCGAGGTCTTAAATTTACTGCAAAAAACCCTCGATCGGCATAAAAATCGCCTCGGAGGACGGGAGTAGGGATAGGGAGATGGGGAGATAGGGGAAATGAGGGAGGTGAAGGAGATGGGGGAGAGACAGTTATATAGAAGATCTATCCTCCTGCCTCCTGCCTCCTGCCTCCTGACTCCTGACTCCTGCCTCCTACCTCCTGCCTCCTTACACTGAAAACTCGATCTCGCGCTTGGTAAAGGGTAAATCCTGGTTAATCGCCTCGATTTCCTCTTCTTCCATCCGGTTAATCTCGCCGATGTAGTGGCGGAGAAGCTGGCCCATTCTCGGGTTGTAGAAACGATGGAGGCTATGGTTAGGGGTGGCGGGAAAACCGCGGCGTTTTTTGTGCTGTCCCCCGGCACCGGGATCGAAACGTTGGATACCGGCGCGAATCGCCCAATCGATCGGTTGATAATAACAGGCCTCGAAGTGTAAACAGTCGTATTCCTCAAAACTTCCCCAATAACGACCGTATAGATTTTCTCCCTTGCGAATACAGAAGGATAACCCCACGGGTTTCGGTTCGCTCTCGTTTTGAAAGGCGGTTACTAACACCACGCGCTCGCGATAGTTCGGGTATAATTGCTCGAAAAACTTGTGGGTGAGGTATTTACTGCCCCAGTAGAATTTATCGCAGGTATTGCTATAGAAACGGTAGATCAGGGGGAAAAGATGGTGGGGGATTTCCTCTCCCGCGAGGGTTTTGATAATCAGTCCCGCGTTGGTGACGGCTTTTCGCTCGCGTTTGATGTTGCGGCGCTGGTTGGCGTTGAAAACGGTCAGATAGTCGTCGAAACTGTTAAAACCTTTATTATTCCAGATATAACTGTGGTGTAGCCAGCTAGTGAAGCCGAAACGCTCCATTTTCAGCCGCCATTCGGGATCGACAAAGAGGAAGTGACAGCCGGAAAGACGGTTTCGATCGCAGAATCGATCGATCGACGCTACCATGAGCGCGGTGATTTCCTCCTCGTCCTCTCCCGGCGCGATCAGGAAGCGATACCCCTCCGCGGGGGTGAAAGGAGTCATTCCCAATAGTTTCGGGTAATAGCGCACCCCCAAACGGTGCGAGAGATCCGCCCATTGGTGATCGAAAACGAATTCCCCGTAACTATGACTTTTAATATACAAAGGCGCGGCGGCGATTAATTGGCGATCGCTCCAGACGGTGAGATGGGTGGGTTGCCATCCCGTTTTTCCCGTGGCACTCCCGGAGGTTTCCAGATTATTCAGCCATTCCCATTCTAAAAACGGCGTGGTTAACGGTTTCGCCAGCGCGTCCCACGAATCGCGCGGGATCTCGCTCATTTTCTGTATCCAAGAGACGGTGTATCGAGAAGTAACCGGTTCCATCGGGCGCTAAGTTTTGTAAATCGGATTTCTACTAAGGTAATCCGGTTTCCCGACTTACGGGAGCGGACACGTCGCTTTTTCCGACAAAGATCCACCTCGCTCGAATTCGGGAGTACCGTCGCGAGCGAGTACGGGAGATCGTCGAAAGCTAGGGTACAATCGATCGAGTTGAATGACGGCGAAATCGTATGGCGATCGAGAATTGGCTCGAATGGCTGACAATATTCGGTTATGTCGCGGTGACGGTCTTTATTTTCTGGCAGATCGTCACGCGGTAAATTCGGGCGAGAGATCTCCTTCTCCTGTCAAGGTCGGGGAATTCCGCGGGGAACAGGGGGCGCGATGCCATTGTTGCTATGATCGGGAATAGACCCCTCGCACAATTCGTTTTTGAAAGCCTAAAAACCTAAAAAATCAGGATTATACACGATAAATAGTTTTTTTTGCAAATTTTAGCCATAAAATTCTTTCTTTTTCCTCCTGACTCCTAACTCCTGACTCCTGACTCCCTAACCACACGACAATTTTTGAATTCCGTACATAGGTCTAATACCGCTATCGCCAGAGATTCCCGTCCATGTCCTTTAATTTCCGTGAAAAATTGCAATCCCCCGCGATCAAACAGGCGATCGTGGTCTTGGTAACGATCGTCGCCCTCTTTCCGGCGGTCACGTCGTTAATCCTCAGCGTTAACCAGCCACAGGTTCAATCGAATTTACAACTCTACCAGATCGATCTGAACCTACAGGCCTCGGAAACTCCCGCGACGCTTGACGGGGGCGATCCCGACGACTTCCGATCGCTACAAGCCTCTCTACTGGGCGAAGATCCCCTGGCCACGGCCGAGAAACAGTACGAAACCACCCTCGCGACCGCCCGAAAATCTCTAGAAAAACTGCAAAAAACCGAGAATCGTCGCTCGATCGTCCGACGGCGGGGCGATCCTCTCTACGACCAGATCAACTTCGTACAAGAGGTCGAACTGAAATTAGGAACGATCGAGGCGGAACTGGGAAAAACGGAAGAGGCAGAGAAAATATGGCGAAAAATTATCGATAACGCGGATAAAGAACTGTATAAACCCTCGACCGTGAAAAGCGCGCTTTTATTAGAGGGTTTGTATGACGATCCCCCGCGGGTTCTGCCGAACGCGGCCAAGAGAATCGAACGGAACTTCCGGGGTTGGTTTCGCGATACGGCGCTCGAACGTCTCTACTCGAGCGAGAACCGTCCCGAAGCGCTGGAAGCCTTACGCCAAGAACGCGGCGAGCGCGCGATCAAAGCGCTCCAGACCCTTTTGTTGATTTCCCTCCTACCGATTCTCTGCGCGCTCGTCGGTATCGCCCTCCTGATCGCTTTACTGGTACAGTTTTTCCTCCGCAAAGATCGATCGCTCCTGTATCTAGGCGAGAATCAAGCCTGGGAAACCCCCTGGGACGCTTACACGATCTGGTTAGTCCTCGTCGTCGGGTTTTTCTTCGCGGGGCAAATCGTCTTACCGGTTTTGTTCGGTGGGTTGTGGGCGCTCTTGAGCATCGACGCGGGTTCGTTTAGCCTATCCTACAAGGCGATCTACATCGTCATCAGTTATCTCGCCCTGACGATCGCCGGTTTATCGGTACTGTATCTCGCGCTCGCTCCCTTCCGTCCCCTGCCGAATGGTTGGTTTCGGTTCCGGTGGTGGGGTCGCTGGCCGTTATGGGGGATCGGCGGCTATTTCGTCGCTTTACCGTTGGTGATCGTCGTTTCCCTGATCAATCAGCGGCTCTGGCAGGGGCAGGGGGGCAGTAATCCCCTGCTGACGTTAGCCCTGGAATCGCGCGATACCGTCGCCCTGGTCTGTTTCGCGTTCACGGCCACGATCGCCGCTCCCTTTTTCGAGGAAATCCTGTTCCGCGGGTTTTTATTGCCCTCCCTGACGCGATATTTTCCGGTATGGGGGGCGATCGGCCTCAGTAGCCTCGTTTTCGCCCTCGCCCACCAGAGTTTATCGGAAGTCCTCCCGCTTACCGTCCTCGGCTGTGTCTTGGGATTCGTCTACACCCGATCGAAAAACCTCCTCTCCTCGATGCTGATCCACGGTCTTTGGAACGGGGGGACACTGTTGAGTTTGTATCTACTGGGAAGTAGCGCGGGTTAATTCATCTCCGCGAGGGTGGCGGAAATTCGCTCGCCATCGAGGTCGCGACCGATCAGGACTAGACGCGTCCGTCTCGTCTCGTCGGCTTTCCAGGGTCGATCGAAAAAGGAGTCGAAGCGATCGCCCACTCCCTGCAAGACCATCCGCATGGGCTTCCCGGCCACGTTCACGAAGCCTTTCACCCGGTAGATCTCCTCGTTGGCGACCAGTTGTTTTAACTGCCGGGTGAGGGTTTCCGGGTCGATCGGTCGCTCGATCGACAGTTGCAGGGAGTTAATCCCGTCATCGTGATCGTGTTCCTCCTCGCTGTCGTGGTGACTCGGCCGGGAGTCTAAATTTTCCTCGACCGCGGCGTTAAATCCTAATAGCACATCGGGGGTAATTTGTCCATTGTCGCAGGGAACAATTTTCACGCCCGATCGCAATTCCGTTTTCAGCCAAGCGGTGATCTTTTCTAACTCCGCCTCGCTGACGAGATCGGTTTTCGTGAGTAGGACGAGATCGGCACAGGCTAACTGATCCTCGAATAATTCCTCGATCGGCGTTTCGTGTTCTAGATTGGGATCGGCCTGTCGTTGGGCGTTCAGCGCGTCGAGATCGCCCACTACCCGACCGGACGCGAGCGCGAGACAATCGACCACCGTTACCACCCCGTCCACGGTGGCCCCGGTGCGGATTTCCGGCCAGCGGAAAGCCTGTACGAGGGGTTTCGGTAGGGCTAACCCGGAGGTCTCGATCAGCATACAATCGAGTTGTTCGCGGCGTTCGAGCAGTTTCTGCATGGTGGGGAGAAATTCCTCTTGGACGGTACAGCAGAGACAACCGTTTGTCAGTTCGACGATATTCTCGATCGATTCCCCCTCTTCCTCGCAGATCCGGCAATCTTTCAGTAAATCGCCATCGATGCCCACCTCGCCGAACTCGTTGACTACCACCGCGACGCGTCGGCCCTGATTATTCTGTAATAAATGACGGATCACGGTGGTTTTTCCCGCGCCGAGAAAACCGGTGATCACGGTGACCGGAATTTTGTGCATAGAGCGCTCCCGAATATCGCGTGTGAATCACCGATCACTGTACCGGTCGATCGGGGGGATTCTAGGAAATCGGTAGGGAATTCTTCACGATCGACGAGTCGATCGATAGACTGTCACAGCGCCGGCACGGTTTCCGGATCGATCGACTATTCTAAAAATAATCGAATTCCCTCGGGAATTCTTCGGTGTCTCGGTGTGGGGGTGTGCCATGTGGCAAAGACTTTTTTTAGCGATCACGCTCGCTTTTCCTCTCTATTTGACGATCGAGCTCCGGCAGTCGCCTCCCCTGACGGATAGCGTGGCCCGCCGGAGCGATATTCCCGAGCGGGTCAACCGGAAGCTCGATCGGAAAATCGAGGATTTCCAGCAGAAATTACAACAGGTTCGCTCGTCTCTTCTGGATAAGTAAAGAGAGCGGGAACGGCTGTCAGCGAGCGACCGGAAAGGATGCCGAAGCTGACGGCTAAACAGTAGACCTCCCGCGAAACTAAGAATTGAAGGCTAAATTCAACTAGAGGCTTACGGTTTCAAGAATAAAAGAGCGAAAAATTCACGCCTTATACTTTTACGCTCTCTCTAGTCCTCCTTTCTCCTCCTGGCTCCCGTTCTCGATCGAGAGGAGAGTACGAGCGAAGCGAACTTCCCGGCTCCCGTCCCGACCGGAAATTTTGGATGGTCGCGGGAGGTCTATTATCTAACCGGAGAAAACCGGCGAGAATTTCCCGAACGCCCGACAATCGGCCGCGGAATGTGGCGAGGTTGGCGGTCGATCGTCGGAGCGCGGATAAAAAAACTTATCTGACCCCGATTTCCACGCGCGTTTCCTTATCGATCGGTTTCACGAAGGGCGAATCTCCCGCGTGTTCCGGGTATAAATGTTTCAGGAAGAAATCGATCGTGCTTTGTGCCAGCCATCCTTTTAAAACGGCCATCGTTCCCAATCTGACCCACAGGGTTCTCTCGTTCTGTTCCCGGACGATCTCCTGAATTTGCTCCTCGTCTAACAATCCCGCCTCTTTCAGATAGAAACCCAAGGGCTTACGGGAGGCGATTTCGGGATTCTGGATAATTTCCCGCCATTGACCGGCGAAAAAATCGGCGGTTTTCTGTTTGATCCAACCTTTTCGAGCGAGAATATCGCCGAGAGCCTGGCTTCGATCCCTGGAATGTTCTCGCAGGGCTTCTTCAAGTTGGACGGGGGTAATGAGATAGGCTTCCCGGAGGATCTCGCCAACTTTTCGAGAAGGTAAGGGGGGTACTGGCCGTTTCGACATGAATATTCTGTCTCCCTTCGTGGATTAGAGATCGTTTTCCTTACTGGAGTTACATATCTAACATTCCCAAATCAAAGGAAAAATTGCGCGGTCAAGCACCCAAAATACTCCTTCCGATACATTGACTGTTCCGATCGCTTCTGTCTCTGTATCCGAGAAATCGCTCTCGAATTCGACCGCGGGGTGGATTCGCGGGGCGTAATCCACCGGAAACCCGGAATTCGACCGCGGGGTGGATTCGCGGGGCGTAATCCACCGGAAACCCGAATTCGGACTTTACCCCCTAAAATTCTGATTTATCAAAATATTTCGATTGTTTTCCGAGCTTTTTAAGGATAATACCCTCGCTCCCGCCGATCGCCTCCTATTCTCGCGAAAAATCGGCAATTCCGCCGGAGAGCTAAAAGATACATCCGATCGCTCGTTTTCGGGATTTGCCGCCGGGTTCCCCCGCCGATCGTCAAGTCCGGCTACTATCTGGCAGAATACAGATATCGAAACAACTCCGGAAGAGGTTTCATGGCTGAGGTTAGCGCGACTGTTCCCAAACGCAACTGGATCAAAGCGTGGTGGCAATCCCTAAATTCCCTATCCCGTTTTCTGATTATTGCCCTGGCCGCGCCGCTTCTCGTGTTGAACGCCTGGGCTTTATCCGCTATTTTCGGGTATTTCGAGTCTTTATTCGTTGTTTTACTGATTTCCGCGGTACTGTCGTTCCTGTTGGGATACGCGGTGACGTGGCTGGAGAATCAGGGGCTAAAACGGGAACTCGCGGCGATCGCCGTTTCCCTGATCACCCTGCTGATCTTTGTTGCCGTCGGCATTACCCTGGTTCCTCTCGTTTTCTCCCAGGCACAACAGTTAGTAGCCCGACTCCCCGAATGGCTGGACTCCGGACAGCGCCAACTGATGCAGTTGGACACCCGTATCGACACGATGAACCTTCCCGTCCCGATCAGTTTCGATGGCTTGATCGCCCAGATTAATAGCCGTTTGGGAGCGGAATTACAGATTTTAGCGGGTAGGAGTTTGAATATCGCGCTAAATCTGACCGTTTTCACCGTGGTGCGCGTGGTCGATGTTTTATTAACGGTTATCCTCACCTTTTACCTACTCCTGCACAGTCCCGACATCTGGCAGAGTCTGATCGCGTGGTTACCGAAACCGGTTCAACAACCCTTCTCGCGCACGCTTCGATCGAGCTTTCAGAATTATTTTGTCGGTCAGGTGATCTGCGCGACCTGTATGGCGATGGGATTGGTCGCGGCGTTTCTCTTTCTGAAAGTTCCCTTCGGCTTACTGTTCGGTTTACTGATCGGGACGATGGCCCTGATTCCCTTCGGGGGAACCGTGGGCATTATCACCGTCACCGCGTTGCTGGCCCTGCGCGATATCGGGTTAGCGCTACAGGTGTTAGCGGTCGCGGTCATCGTCCAGCAAATTGTCGAGAACGGTGTCGCCCCGCGGATTCTCGGCAGTGTGACCGGTTTAAATCCCTTCTGGGTGTTGGTCGCGGTTTTGACCGGGGCGCGGGTAGGCGGTCTCCTCGGCGTGATCGTGGCGGTTCCCACCGCGGTCATGATTAAGGAGGCTCTGGAGGTGATCCGGGAAACGAGACCGGAAGACGCGAAAAAAAGCGTTACTCCGTCGGAAGAGACGATTTCCGAGATCGCGCCCTTTTCCGATCCCTCTAGCGAGGCGATTTCTCGCTAAAAATTAAATAGGCCGCTCCCGCGAGAAGCATGGCGGCGAAAAAGTAATTTCTCGTCACCGGAACCCGGAAATAGAGGGTGCTGAAACCTGCGAAAACGAGCATGGCGATGATTTCTTGTAAAACTTTCAGTTGGGGTAGGCTGAAATAGCCCGCCCCGATACGATTGGCGGGAACTTGAAAGCAGTATTCCAAGAATGCGATCGCCCAACTAACGGCGATCGCGAGGGCTATCGGCGCGGTTTTCAAGTCTTTGAGATGACCGTACCACGCGTAGGTCATGAAAAAGTTAGAGATCAGTAGAAGGGCGATCGGTTTCCACATATTGCGAGAGAGGAGTCAGGAGTCAGGAGGCAGGAGGTGAGGGAGGGAAAAGGTGAAAGGGTAAAGGTGGAAAGATTCAGAAAGCTCTTTTCCCTTTTCCCGGGTCTCTTTCCCCCGAAAAATCTCCCTATGTCCCCATTTCCCCATCTCGATCGAGCCGTCGGATATTGATACAACACCATTCCTGACGCTTCCAGAGGGCGGAAATCTCCCAGCCGTTGGTTTCTAGCGCGTCGCTCACGATATCGACCCGATCGAGGATAATCCCGCTTAAAATGCCCCAGGTCTTCGGTCTCGCGAGTAGGGTTAACCCCGGCAGGATCTCGACGATCGTTTCCGCGAGAATATTGCAGACGATGCCATCCACACCATCGGGGATAATTTCCAGCAGTTCGCCGGCACTTCCCTCGTTAATGCTCAATTTCTCCGGGTTAACGTGATTCAGGTGACGGTTAGAGCGCGACGCGTTGACCGCGAGCGGATCGGTATCGACCGCGTACACCTTGCGCGCGCCGAGTAAAATCGCCCCGATCGAGAGAATTCCCGACCCGCACCCGATATCGGCGACGGTTTGCTCTTCCGCGCGATTACTCAGGCGTATTTCTAACGATTCCAGACATAATTGCGTCGTCGGGTGCGTTCCCGTCCCGAAAGCCGTTCCCGGATCGATGGTGATGATCAGCCGGTCGGAATTCGCGGGAGGGTCTAACCACGCGGGATTGACGAGAAATCGATCGCCCACCTCGATCGGCTCCCAGTGCTGTTTCCAGCTACTCGACCAATCTTCCTCGTCCAGTAACCCCCACTCCATCACCGGCTCGGGGATGGCTAATAATACGGCATCCTGACGCAACCAGAAGGATAGGGCCGCCAGATCGATCTCTCTAACCTTAATATCGGGAATATACGCCCGAATAAACGAGATTTTTCCGTTATTCTCCGTCGCCGTTCCCGAACAACCGAATTTTTCTAGCCGCCAAAAGACGGATTCCTCTAGATTCGGCTCGCACGAAACCTTAATTTCCCACCAACGATTGGACATGAAACGTCAAAAATACCAACCCTTTATCATAACATCGCCCTCCCGCGATTTTCCCGGCTTCCGGCCGGGATCGCCAAGACTTTTTTCGATCGAGCGGCGGGATTCAGAATTGTCACAAAACTTTATATATTTTTGTGTAGGGGGAGAGAAACGGGGAATCATCCCCTGTATGATAGACAATGGTTTTGACCCGAACTGCCCCTAGACTCGTTTAAACAGCTTAGGAGATATCAATGGAATACCTCGCGGCCCTTAATTTAGAACCGATTTTTCAACTCACCTTCGTCGCGCTGATCATGTTAGCCGGCCCCTTTATTATTTTCCTGCTGGCTTTCCGCGGCGGCGATCTCTAGAATTTCCTCGTGGAGATTCGGAGATAGGAGCTATAAGTCAGGATTCAGGAGAAAAAAGCGCTTATCCTGAAAAAAGAATCGATTACTCTCTCTCGCGCGATCGGGGTCGGTCGCGGAAGCATCCGGCAACCGAAAACCATTTTCGCGAGAATTCTGTAAATCAAACGCGTTATCGTTATCCGTGCTTTCTCGAAATCCCTCCCCGGTGGGGGGTTTTTTTGTCGGACGGGAAATGAGCGATCGATCCGGGGAGACAGGATGCGAATTCCTTCCCGAAGCCGGTAAGTTATTCAGAATTGAAATTATTGCTCGCGATAAGGCGGTCGGTGAGCGGGACAATTGAATCGATCGTTGAAATTCGGGACGGCTTAAGCGTTGAAACCGATCGACTAACAGATCCGTTCTCGTAAGTCGTTTTGAACGAAGTGAACCCCGACTATTAAGGAGTTGGTGTCGGGTTCTGTAATCCTGACACGACCTACTAATTTACAGGAAGTTCGAGAGTTTTGTCCGTCGATCGGCCGTTAAAATTGAAGTTTCGATCGACTAGCGAGATCTTCCCCGATACTCCTGAAAGACAGATATTAGCGTTCTTTTCGGATTATCGGCACAAACGTTCTCGATCTGGTCGGTGAGTTGGGCTAATCGATCGACATCGAACATCGTCTCGTTCTTTTTGCCATTAAAAAAGCCGTGAAAAAGACTCATCATCAACGCCCGGTTTTCGGAACTCGCGAGCAGTAATTCCCGACAGGTGACGGCTTCCATGTTAAACATCGAGGGGTTCGAGCGAGTTTCCGCTTTGGCGATCGGGGCTAGACTTTGACTGGCGATCGTTACTAAGATTAAAGCCGGTAGAGCAAACTGAATTCGCATAATTATTGACCTGCTCAGTTGTGATTTTCTCGATATATTTTCTTTCGGAAAGCTTACCGAATATACCCGTCGCGACAATCTTCGTAAGCCCGTTCGTACAGGCGATCGTAACGGTCGGTCCGGCGCGCTCCCCCGCCGATCGCCCCGACGGCCGCGCCGATCGAGGCTCCTTTTCTGGCCCCTCTTCCACCCCCGAAAACCGCGCCCAATGCCGCCCCGGCCGCCGCGCCCCGCATCGCTCCCCCCAAAACTCCCCCGCGCGAATTCTCTCGGGCATAATCGCGCGCGTAAGAGTCACAGTAATCGGGCGAGTAAATCGGTCTTCGTTGCGCTAGGGCGACACCATTGGAGAAGGGTAAAATCGTCCCCAAAGAGAGCGCCCCTATCGTTACAATCGCTTGAATTTTCATGTTCAGGAATGTTTTATTGATAGGACACGTAACCTCTAAATCGGTGGTTATTCTCTCTAAGACATCATGGTAGAAGAACGGACATTCAGCGGGATTTCTATCTTGCCATTTCCCAGCATATCGACCCCGCTCACGCTAAAGATATTGGCTTTAATTCCATTCTCCTCGAAATTCGTTTGTAGTTCTTTCATGAGAACCTGTTCGACTTTCCCTTCATCATCCGCCACCGCGCGCAGGAGTCGAGCGGCAAACGAGCCGATTTTCGCGCTGAGTAGTTCTTCAACATTCGTGATCTCGATAATAACCATCGGTTTTCCTCGCGTGGTACGGGTGAAAAAATTCGAGTATCGAAGAGAAATCGCGCGAATTTCGCGATCGCTCTATAAATTCCAGAAATATTGTACCCGACCCGCGCGTTCTTTACTTTATCGATAAATCGTGACAATCCGGTAACTTTTAGCGCGCGCTGACGAGAAACCCCGTCCGAGGGGGCGGTCGGCGATCGGTAGCGGAAACGATCCCGAATTTTCCCGAAAAACGCGGGAACTCGTCCGATCGCCTCTCATCGATCGAAACGGTGACAAAGCTTAACTTACTGTTACAATTGGATCGACCTTCCTCACCCCGACCCTCCGGTCGCTCGATCGACGATGCTACGACTAGAAAGAATCAGCAAAATTTACCCCACCGGGGAAGTATTAAAAGATGTGACCTGGGAAGTGAAACCGGGCGATCGAGTGGGATTAGTCGGGGTCAACGGCGCGGGAAAATCGACCCAGTTAAAAATCATCATGGGGGAGATCGAACCGACCGCCGGCGAGGTGATCCGTCCTGCGAGCCTACACATCGGTTATCTCACTCAAGAATTCGAGGTCGATCCGGGCCGTACCGTTCGCGAGGAATTCTGGACGGTTTTCCGCGAGGCCAATGAAGCGCATCACGGTTTGTTGGATGTGCAACACGCGATGGAAACCGCCGACCCCGACGAGTTAGAGAAATTGATCCATAAACTCGATCGATTGCAGAGACGTTTCGAGGCGCTCGACGGCTACGGACTGGAGGCGCGGATCGAGAAAATCCTGCCGGAAATGGGATTCGAGAGCGATGACGGCGATCGATTGGTGAGTTCCTTTAGCGGTGGTTGGCAGATGCGGATGAGTTTAGGGAAAATTCTCCTCCAAGCTCCTGATATCTTGCTGTTGGACGAACCGACGAACCATCTCGACCTAGAAACGATCGAATGGTTGGAGAAATATCTAAAAGGATTGACGATCCCGATGGTTATCATCTCCCACGACCGCGAATTCCTCGATCGCCTGTGTAATCGCATCGTTGAGACGGAACGGGGCGTTTCTACCACCTATTTAGGCAATTATTCGACCTATCTACAACAGAAATACGAACTTCGGGAAGCCCAACAAAGCGCCTACGAACGCCAACAGAAGGAACTGGAGAAACAACAGGTTTTTGTCGATCGATTCCGAGCGAGTGCGACCCGGAGTACCCAAGCGAAAAGCCGGGAGAAACAATTAGAAAAAATCGAGCGAATCGAGGCTCCGATCGGGGATGTGCGAACCTTGAGATTTCAGTTTCCCCCCGCTCCCCGCAGTGGTCGGGAAGTGGTGACGATCGAGGAACTGGTACATACTTATAACGAGAAAATTCTCTTTCTCGGCGCGAATCTGGAAATCGAACGGGGCGATCGAGTCGCGTTTCTCGGCCCTAACGGTGCGGGAAAATCGACGTTATTACGCTTGATTGTCGGGACGGAAAAACCGACCGAGGGAAAAGTAGAAATCGGCAAACATAACGTGATCCCCGGTTATTTCGAGCAGAACCAAGCGGAAGCCCTCGATTTAAACAAAACCGTTATGGACACGATCCACGATGAGGTTCCCGACTGGAAAGACGTGGACGTTCGCTCCCTTTTAGGTCGATTTCTCTTCAGCGGTGATACGGTTTTGAAGAAAGTAGAATCCCTCAGCGGGGGCGAGAAAGCGCGTCTGGCACTGGCGAAAATGTTACTCCAACCCGCGAATTTATTAATCCTCGACGAACCGACGAACCATCTCGATATTCCCGCGAAAGAGATGTTAGAGGAGGCTTTACAGAAGTACGAGGGAACGGTATTGATCGTCTCGCACGATCGCTATTTTATCTCGCGGGTGGCGAATAAAATTGTCGAGATCCGCGACGGGGAATTAGTGACCTACGCGGGCGATTATCACTATTACTTAGATAAACTAGAAGAGGAAAAGCAAAAAGCGGAACAAAAACGCATCGAGGCAGAAAAAGCGGCGAAAGCGGCCGCTAAACGCGCCAAACAAAAGGCGAAAAAAGGCTAAGATAAAAACCGTAGGCAAGAGGTAATTAAAGACTATGGCATCTCTAAAAATAGGCGATCGAGTTCCCGAATTCTCTCTCCCGAACCAAACGGGGGCGATTGTAAATAGTAGCGATTTTATCGGGAAAAAGCCCGTCGTTATCTATTTCTATCCGAAAGATGACACCCCCGGCTGTACCGCGGAATCCTGCGCTTTCCGGGACAGTCACGAGGTATTTACCGACGCGGGTGTGGAAGTGATCGGCATCAGCGCGGACAGTCCCGAATCTCACCGTCAATTTGCGGCGAAATATAATCTTCCTTTCACGTTATTGAGCGATACGAATAATCAGGTTCGGAAATTATTCGGGGTTCCCTCGACGTTATTCGTATTACCGGGACGGGTGACTTACGTGATCGATAAAGAGGGAATTATCCGCCATATTTTCGATTCCATGCTCGATTTTAAAGCGCACGTCACCGAGTCTTTGAATACGATTAAATCTTTCGTGTAAGGTTTGGGGCGCGAGTTTGGGGCGCGAGACTCGCGCCCCTACTCTCCGATAATTTTTTGAATATCGGCTTGAATTTGATAATAGGTTTTTCCTTCCCAGCGTTCTTTTAGCTCCTGTAACCCGACTTCACCGTACTTACAGAGAATTTCTAATACTTCCTTTCCGTCCGCGGGTTCGGGTTGATAATTGCGTTTACAGATAATATGAACTCCCGCTTCTAGCGCTAGACGGACATCGGGACTCACCTGACCGATCTCGATTAATTCCGGTCGATTGGTTAGCCTTACTTCCGAAATATCGAGATCTTCTTTGAGCGCATAAGCGGCCGCGAATAGATACGCGTCTACCATTCGATCGAACGTCTTATTCTCCACCAAAACTTTTAAATAATTCCGCGCGTTTTCCGACGGGCGAACCAGTAAATTCGGATCGATACGTTTCATAATTTATTCCTCCCGATCGATTGTCGAAGCGTCTTCATCGGCACTCATCCGTCGAATCGTCAGCGTTTTCGCGATATGGGGACGGATAAGGGTTAATAACTCCTCGGGAAAATCTCGATCGGTCGCTAACACGATCACCTGTGAATTTAAATTCGGTAGCGATTCGATAATTTTGCGCTGGTGTTCCGTGTCCAGATGACCGAAAGGGGTATCCATAATTAACGGTGCGGCCGTCCGCGACGCTTGATTTAGTCCGGTGATAAAAGCGAAGGCTAACGCTTCCTTTTCTCCAGCGCTCAACACGTCCGGTTGTAATAATTCCCCCGTCACCGTCCGCACTCCCAGCGTGTAATCCTCGGTAATTTCTACTCCGACATATTCATCGGGTTTATTCGTTACTTGACAATATCGCTCGGTTGTGATGTCGGTGATCCGTTGACGGGATCGATCGATATGCCACTCGATCAATTCATTGGCCGCGTCCCGCAATCCTCGCGCGAGGGTAACTTGTTCGGATAGGGTTTTGGTGATTTTATCCTGACCGGCTAACAGTTCGATCGCTCCTCGTAAACTTTCGGCCTGTTTTTCCCTGATATCTATCTCGCGATACAGTCGATCGATCTTCTCCTGAATTCCCTTTACTTTCTGCTCCCATTCCCCCACTTTTCGCCAGATTTGGTTCGCTTCATCGCGACTCGTTCCCGCGGTGTCCTGTTTAAGATGTTGGATCTGTCGATCGAGATCTTCCATGTCCTCTTCCAATCCATCGCGAGCGAGTAAGAGATTATCGAAACTCGGATAGTTAGCGTCGAGAATTCCCTGTAAACTTCCCTTTAAACGGTCTTTCTCGATCATCTCGTCGGCTAAATTTCCCAACTCTTCCAATCCCTCGATCTGTTGTAGGATATACTCGCGGGAGTCTCGATCGAGGCAACGGCCACAGAGACAGGTTTCGTCTTTGAGAATATCCTTTAACGTGGCGATCGATACCGATTTCCGAGTCGTTTTTAGCGTCTTCACCTGTAACTCATCGACCATTTCCTGCACGAAATTCAACAACAGGGGAATCGACGCTTTTTTCAACCAATCGTTCACCGCTTTCCTCGCGGTCTCTAACTTCATCTGTAAAACACTTTTCTGTCGTTCCAATTCCTCTAGACGATCTAACTGGTGTCGTAAATCCTCGATCTGGGACGCTCTCTCGATCGCGTCTTGATGGATTTTAATCGCTTCCCGTTCCTGTCTTCTCGCGTCCCTTACCTGCGCTTTTTTAAGCTCGATCTCCTCGTCGAGATCGGCGAGTTCTTTCGTTTTCCGATTTAATTCGGGACGGGACGCAGCCGCTTTATTCAATTGTTTATCTAAATCTTTTAAAGCGATGTCCGTATCGTATCGAAGATTTCGCAATTCGGGAATCCCTAGAACTTTTTCGATCGCTTCCTTCGCTTCCTCGGTTTGCGTCACTCGCGCGTATTGCTCTATTTTTACCCCATCAAAACAGAAAAAATCTCGAATCGACGGGGGCAAAAGTGCGTCGATGTAATCTTTAGGATTAATTTTATCCTGCCCGTCCTCGTTATAGGTCGCGTTCTCGGGGTTCGCAAAAAATTCTTTTCCTCTCGCTTTTAGCGTCGCCGATCGGGTAATATAATAATTCTTTCCTTTATCGGTAAAATTCAACTCCACCCGTAATTCTTTTTCGGCACGTCCGTCACGCTCCGCTCGATGAAAATATTTTTTTAGTTCACCGTTCCCGATAATATCGTTCCCATATAAACACCATAAAATCGCTTCCATTAAGGAAGTTTTTCCATAGCCATTTTGTCCGAAAATGATGGATATGTTTCGATCGCTATCGAGATCGAGACTAATATTCTCAGATTTATAACATTTCCAATTCGTCAAGCGAATCTGCTTCAGTTTTAGAGTCATAGAAGAAATTATCGGGAGGAGTCGGTATATTTGGCGATCATTTCAACGATCTTAGGGGCTAGTCTTCGGTTTTTAAGATGACTTTTTTCCGTTTCTAAAGCCATCACATCCTTAAAGAGCTTTTCGGGAATGTTATATTTTTTCGCCAGTTCCCCGATTTTCGCGTCGATATCCATTTCGTTGGTACTCATAACAAATCCGAGTAAGTGATCCCGTAGTGACGTAACTCCTCTACTAACATAGTAATCACCGAGGCTTGATTTTTGGCCGATCGAGCGAATTCGATCACCCGTTGAATCTCCGACTCGATTAACTTCACCTGTCCGTCGAGGACGGGAGGAACCACCAAAACGTCGATTAACGTGGCTTTCTCCTTGTTCGTTGCCGCGCGGAGTATCCGTCCGCGACGCTGGATAAACTGCCTCGGAGACGCGTCGCTGGCAAGGATAATCCCCTGACTCACCGCGGGAATATCTACCCCCTCATCGAGACATTTTACCGCTACCAACGCGTCGAGATGTCCTAACGCCAATCGATCGAGTAATTCCGATCGATCGCTCTCTAGAGAACTATACCGCGCCACCCGTAACCCGCGACGCGCCAGACGCGAACTAATCGCCGTCGCTTGCGGAATATCGGCACAATAGATCAATGCCTGTTGTAGAGTATGATCGCGGACAATGCGATCGATCACCTCCAGTTTCGATCCGGCCGCTTTAATAATTCTCGCCCGTTGGATCAACAATTGGTTAATTCTCTCCCTCTCCCCGTCCTCCCTCGCGAACCCGCGCCGGATTTTCGCCGTTAACTGTCGGAATCGATCGTGTTCCGACTCGTCTAGGCTAGTTACATAGACATAATAATCGTACTCGCAAAGAATACCCGCTTTAATCGCCTCTTCTAGCCCGAACTCGTAGACGATCCCGCCGAAATAGTCTAAAACCGTCTCCGTTCCCTCCTCGTCGTAAGCGCGTAACGGGGTGGCCGACAGCCCCAACCGATAGGGGAAATCCTCCCGCAGAATTCGCCGGAAAATCCCCGAACCCGTCGCGTGTACCTCGTCCGCGATCAGTAACGATTCCCTCGGCAATCCCCCCGCATCCTCGATTAACCCCGCGATCGGCGCTTTCGTTAACTCCCCGTAAGTCCCGACGACAATCGCGGGTAATCTGCCTGAAGATAGGACATTATGGTTAATTAACCGCAATTTTCGGAAGAGTAATTCGCGCCAACGTCGGGACTCGCCGATCGCCTCGACGGGAAAAGCATAGGTCGTGCGATATGTCAACTCTTTGATCCATTGCGTAACGATCTCCCGCGTCGGCGCGCCGATAACGATGAGTTCGAGATTTTTGATCCGACTCGCGGCCGCTAAAGCCGTTATGGTTTTGCCGCTACCCGTCGCCATCGCCAGAATTCCCCGATAATTCGCGGCGATCCACGCGTTAACCGCCTCGATCTGTCGCGGTTTCGGGTTAACTTTCAGGGGAGAGGCGAAATTATAATCACTTTTCGCCTCTTTTACCCGGCCGGGTTTCCGGGGTTCCGTGGGAGGGGAGGAGGGACGGAACCGGAGAAGCGATCGCTCGGCCGCCTCGGGAAAGTCGATAATATCGAGATTTTCGGTTTTATTGTGCCATAATCGATCGAAGTTCTCCGCTTTCCGTTCCGCCCGTTGTTTTTCCCCCGCTTCCCACGATCGAAAGACATCGATACACTCGAAATTATCGATCAGGCTGGAATAACTCTCGTTCGCGGAACCGGTGAAAGCGATCGAGTTCCCGTCCGCGTCGGCGAATAAACCTAATTTCTCGTGATAAAGCCCGAAATTACGGATATTTTTAGGAATCGCTAATTTGATCTCTAACACTCCCTGTCCCAATAACCAAGCGAGACAGGCGAATCGATCGCCCGCGATCTCCTCGAATTCCGTTT
Source organism: Pannus brasiliensis CCIBt3594 (assembly GCF_036688125.1). Classification (NCBI taxonomy): domain Bacteria; kingdom Bacillati; phylum Cyanobacteriota; class Cyanophyceae; order Chroococcales; family Microcystaceae; genus Pannus; species Pannus brasiliensis. Next base: position 34,511 of record NZ_JBAFSM010000046.1, read on the forward strand.
CTAACACCAATAATAGGGAATTCGTAACGATTTCCTCGCGTTGTTTCAATCCCGTGGCGATCGCCTCGATATCTTCCGCGCTTAAATGGGGGGACGCGATCAATCGCATCTTTCCACCCCCGCGGATTAGCGCCGTCAATCCCCGCGCCACGGCTACCATCGAGGAACTGGAGAAATAGCCTACCGCGCGACAATAGAGAGTCGATCGAGCGAGACAGGGAAGGTAAAAATCCTCGATCAAATCGTGTCGATCGCTCCGGTATTCTTCCAGTAGATTTATAGTCTGTAGATTCACCTTAAATCGATCTCCTATCTCGCTGTAAGTCATAGATCACTTTTTCATAACACCAGTTTTTACTTTTCTGAGGATGTTTAAAGCGGATATTTAAAAGCAAACGCGTGGCAACCGCTCTATCTCCTCCCACCATCGATAGAAGTTGTCTTTCTAGGTGGTTTACCGCGCTCTTACTAGCTCTTTTCCCTTGGGTACCGCTCGATGTTTTCGGCAGAATATCGAGAATTAGCCAGATCGCGTATATCCCGCCGAGGATCAAGACTCCCAAAAAAGAATAGATTAGAATACCTAGCCAGGCGATAAAATCCATAAAAACCTTCGCGCTCGATCGCTGTCTCCTGTACGATATTCCCGTAGCTTTTGATTTCCTTCCAGGCTATTGGAATTTCTCCCGTTCTATCCACCGGGAACATCGGGCTAACTATGCTAACATCGTTATCACCCAAGCTAGAGAATAATTTTTGACGGGATAGCCGAGAGGGGAACCCGGCAAGCTTTCGTGAATATATTATAAAAAATATAGTAGCCTATCCATGAATTCACACGAAGAGGATTTAAGATTTTTTTAATCTCTAATTCGCGAGGCTTTAGGTGTTCCATGAGGAAAGAGAAAGGCATCAAAAAAAGAAACTCGATCGACTCCCTCGACTCGATCGACCTCGCAGACGATCGGCAATCCCGATCCAGATTCCTAGGGATGATGCTCGAAAAAAATCGATCGAGAGCGTTAGATCTTGGAAAAATTCCATTCAAAAATCCTTCCAGGAGACGCTCTAGAAACAAGGAGATCGGGTATCGCCAGTTCGCGAGAAACACGGTAGTTAGTTTAGGAGAATGGTAAAAAAGCTTACCCTTTTCCCTTTCCCCTTTCCCCTTTTCCCTTTATTAAAGCCTTTCTCGTTTAAACGATCGAACCCCTCGCTCAAGTACAATCTCTAGTGAACCGAACGCGCTCACCCTAGATATTCCCCCTATTTTATGATCCGACCCGTTCTTTACTACGCGATCACGAATCACGGTTTCGGCCACGCGGTTCGCGCCGCCTCGATAGTCAACGAGATTCTCCAACTGAACCCGGATATCCTACCCATCCTCGTGACGACCGCGCCGCGTTGGTTACTGGATTCCTATATCGCCGGCGAGTTTATCCAACGGCCGCGGGGTTTCGACGTGGGAGTGATCCAGTCCGATAGTTTAAAAATGGATAAAAACGCGACCCGAGAGAAATTAGAAGAGATCCGTCGTCAGGCGAACTCGATTATCGCGGGAGAAGTGAATTTTATCCGGACCAATCGAGTCGGGTTGTTACTCGCCGATATTCCGCCCCTAGCCGCCCCGATCGCCCGTACCGCCGGAATTCCGGGCTGGATGATCGGTAACTTCGGCTGGGATTTTATCTATCGCGATTGGGGCGAGGAATTCGCGGGAATTAGCGATTGGATAAGCGACTGTTACCGACAGTGCGATCGACTGTTCAAACTGCCACTTTCCGAACCGATGACCGCGTTTTCCAACGTCACCGAGGCGGGCTTAACCGGTGGCAACCCGCGATACAGCGAGAGTCAATTACGGGAGGAGTTTACCATCACGACGCCGCGAGAGCGAACGATCCTGCTCAGTTTCGGCGGTTTAGGATTGGAAGCGATTCCCTACGAGAACCTACAAGCCTTTCCCGACTGGCAATTTATCACCTTCGAGAGAGACGCGCCCGATTCGCCCAATTTAGTACGGTTACGGGATACGGCCGATCGTCTATACCGTCCCGTGGATTTTATGCCGATCTGCGGTCGCGTGATCTCCAAACCCGGATACAGTACCTTCGCGGAAGCGTTACGTCTGGAAGTGCCGATCGTATCTCTAACCCGCGAGGGATTCGCCGAATCACCGATTCTGCTATCGGGAATCGAGAATTACAGTTACCATCAGATTATCACCGCCGAGGAATTCTTTCGGGGGAACTGGGACTTTTTGCGTCAACCCGTCAATCCCCCGCGCTTATCGGCCCGTTTACCGAAAGACGGCGCGGAAACGATCGCCCGGACGGTGGTGGACTATTTCGCCAGGAGATAATCTATGGTCAGATTGACGATCGATAGCCAGAAAGACGCTTATCCCCTCGATCCCGCCAAATTAGAAGCCCTGCAAAGTGGTAGGAATAGCACCCGACTCGATCCCGGAACCTACCGCATCTGCATCCAGAGTGGCGAGTTCCGGTACGGATCGACCGGGAATCGCTCCTTTCCCCCCGAACCCTGGGTGATCCTCCGGATCTACGGCGGGAAAGTGATCAATCGGCAAACCGGAAAAGCGGTCGGTTGTACCTGGTCTTCGTTAAACGGTTACAGCGATATCCTCACGCTACAGGTACTCGAACCGGCCTGTATCAGCGCGATCTTTTTCGATACCCGGACGCGGAACAATTGGGGACTCGTTCGCGTCTCGATCGAGAGAATCCCCTGAAAAACTAGATTTCTATCCAAATATCCGGGAGATGGGAAAGGTTAGGGAGATGGGGAGCAAAAATGATTGATATAGCTCGATACTCCTGACTCCTGACTCCTTAACCGCGGGACAATTTTTGAATTCCGCTCGTAAGATCCGCCGTATTAACTCCCGTGGCGCGCGGGAACTTTAACCATCGATCGAGCGTTCGGGGTTCCGTGGGTGGGGAAGATGGCGTTCGTCTCGCCCTCGCGCGGATTTTCCGAAAAAGTCGCGCCCGTCTCGGAAAGCACCTCCTGATTGAAACGATAGCCCACGTTCCGCACCGTTTGAATCAAGCTCGGCTGTCGTGGGTCGGTTTCGATTTTCTTGCGGAGGGAAAGAACGTGAGTGTCGATCGTTCGGGGGTTGTCGATCGCGTCCGGCCAGGCCCGGCGCAGTAACTCCGAGCGCGATAGAGGATTTCCCTCCGCTTGCGCCAAAACGTAAAGAAGGCTAAATTCTTGGGGGGTTAACTCGATATACTCCCCGCGGAACTGTACCCGACGCTGGGCGAGATCGATTTTCAGTTCGCCGTAGTCGAGATGGAGCGGGGCGGCCGCGGCCCGGGCCCGTCGGGTGAGAGCTTCCACCCGCGCTAGAAATTCCTGCATTCCGAAAGGTTTTCTCAGGTAATCGTCCGCCCCGGCTTTTAAACCGTTCACCACGTCTTTCTCGCCCGTGCGGGCGGAGAGGACGAGAATCACCGATTGTCGTTGCCGGGAGAGCCAGCGGCAGAGTTCGATCCCGTCCCCGTCGGGTAAGTCGGAGTCGATAATCGCGAGGGTCGGTTGCCGATGGAGAAACGAGTGGCGCGCGCTCTGAAGATTGGCGCACTGCCCGACGAGATAACCCGCCTGTTGCAGATGCCAGGCTAATAGCGATCGCAAGTGAGGGTTTCCCTCGACGATAGAAATATGGATCGATCCCACCTGAGTTCTTTTCCTTACGATTACACTCACCGTCAGGGTATCAGATCTTATGTCAAGATGTTGTAACAATCGCTACGGGGAAACGATTTCGCGCGCGAGAAAACCCATCAAATTCGGACATTCGCGAATTTCCCGCCATCGGGAACTGATTTTCCGGGAGGGGGATAGCTACAATAGAGAGGGTGGGATTGCTAGAAACCCGCCTCGCGACCTCTCTCTACACCTCATTGTTATACTATCGCTCTTTTTTAGCCATGCCCATGCTCCAAGATACCCAATCCATTCGCTACTATCAGAGGCTCACCGATGAAATGGTGGACTTGTGGAACCGAGGATCGCGTTACGACGAGATCCGGATGTACGTGGATGGTTATCTAGCCTGTCTGCGCCATTCCAACGTTCTCGAACCTTACCTCGTCCACCGTCTCGAAGAAGAGGTCTTCGGCTTTCTCCGCGATCCCTACAATTTTGAATACCTGTCGCCGCAAACCCAAACTCAAAGGGAAGTCGATTATTATTAGTCCCGATCGCTAGGCCCGGCCTTTCCTAGCCTAGCGATTCCCCGAACGGTTCTAGGAAGCTAAGGCCACCTGAACCATCTGTTGTAGTTCGCCGTTCTGGTACAGTTCGGCCATGATATCGGAACCCCCGATGAACTCGCCGTTAATATACACCTGCGGGATCGTCGGCCAGTTAGAATATTCTTTAATTCCCTGCCGGATCTCCGGATCGGCTAAAACATCGGCGGTTTCGTAGGGAACCCCTAAACGATTGAGAATTTGCACGACATTATTCGAGAAACCGCACTGGGGCATTAATTTATTGCCCTTCATGAACACGAAAATCTTGCTACTCGCGATGAGGTCATCGATTTTTTTTTTGGTTTCGGGTGTCATAGGTCTGCTGACTAGAAGAATAAGCGAAAGAAGCCGTAATAGCGATACGGCCTAACCTCCAGTGTATCACACCCCTCCCGGATACGCCGTTTTTTAGTCTTTTTCACGGAATCGCCCTTCACGCAATCGGCGATCGGGAGTCAGGAGTCAGGAGTAGGGTGTAGAGGAGTAACATTCTCGAAACGCTCGTTTTTTCCCGCGACTCTATTCTCCCTAGATTTATTTTCCACTCC
>NZ_JBAFSM010000047.1:0-38641 GCF_036688125.1 Pannus brasiliensis CCIBt3594
CCCGAACTTGCCTTAACCGGCACGGGGTCTTGCTATTCATGCAGGAGGTCTAATAGTCAAAACTAGGAGAATAAAATTATGACTGGCCTGCAAAATACACTAGGTGAAGATGATAAAAAAGCGAATTCAAAAGACAAATGGGATATTATAAAATTGATCGCACCATTAGTTGGTTCAGCTATTACAGGAGGTTTGGGAGCTTATTTAGGGGTTTATAATACACTAAACGACTATTATTTTAAGCAACGAGAAGCGATAACGAGAACAGTTGAAGTGGCAGAAAAATTCATGCCTTATTTAATCGGTAATGTGGATGGAGCCGTTATACCGGAAAAAAATAGGGAGGATGCTAAAAAGACTACCATTATAATGATCGCTTCTTTAGGCGAAAATAATTTGGCGATTAACCTCGCACGACTTTATCCTACTATGGAATCAATCCAGTATCTCAAAACAATTATTTTACAAGGAGTCGCTAAACTTTCTTCCTTAGATACTATATCTAAAGATAAAACGTCCATTGAAAATGAAATCCTAGAAGCAATAGATGCTACCGGAGAGATCGCTAAAATTTTAATAAGTCCAAACCCTTCTGACGATCATGGTATTCCTAATATTCTACAAAAGACACACGATCGAATCGAGAAAATACTTTGTCCAAGGCAACAAGCAAATTCAGAAAATTCTTGTTCAAATTCAAACTTTGAAAGTATAGACAAAAAAATCAGAGAGGTTCAACAGGAAATAGACAAGATAAAGCCTGAATTTAACAAGAATGCAAAATTGGCTATTGTAATTAGTAGTGATACAAGTTTAGAGGCCGCACAATTTGAACAACGACGAGCGGAAAGCCTACAAAAACAACAAGCGGACAATCAATTTAAAGGAGATATTGTCATATACAAACGCAAGGAATGGTACGCTACCATTGTCAAGAATGTAGACCAAAATCAACAAACCCTAGAAAATGCCTTAAATTTTTGGCGAGATAATTTTAGATCTAGCTCATTCATGGTTGATTTCAAGGATTGGTGTCCGATCCCACAGAATAATGCCAAGGGATTCTCGGAATGTAAATAAAATCTCGCGGGAAGTTCGATCGCTCGATCGAACCCCGATCGCCGATCGCCGGCCCTCTCGAACCCCTCCCGTCAACCGATCGAGAAAATATGCCCTACAATTTGTAAGGAAAACTCGCGGTGAATTTCCAGTAGGTGATGAGCGAACCGATTATCGAATTCCGGGGGGTGACGAAAGCTTTCGGCTCGAAAGTGATCTTGGATAACGTGAATCTCCAGGTCTACGAGGGAGAGGCGATCGGCGTGATCGGCCCCTCCGGTACGGGAAAATCGACCATTTTACGCCTCGTTTCCGGATTACTCGCCCCGGATAGCGGGGAAGTTTACATTTACGGCAACAAGCGCGAGGGAACTGTCGAACAGGGAGAAGATCCGCTCGGGGTCGGTCTGGTATTCCAACAGTCGGCCCTATTCGACTCGCTAACGGTGGGGGAAAACGTCGGTTTCGCGCTCTATCGCAACTCCACACTCAAACCCGATCGAATTCGCGAGTTAGTCGAGGAAAAATTAGATCTCGTGGGTTTGCCGGGTTCCTACGATTTATATCCGGCGGAAATCTCGGGAGGGATGCGAAAACGGGTCAGTTTAGCCCGAGCTATCATTAACGATCCCTCGATCGACAATAATCAAGCCAATATTCTCCTGTACGACGAACCGACCGCGGGACTCGATCCGGTCGCGTCCACCCGCATCCAGACGGTGATCCGGGAATTGCTCACGGTACAGAAAGCCTGTAGTTGCTATCTAATCGTCACCCACGTCCACAGCACGATCGAGCGAACCACCGATCGCATCGTTTTTCTCTATCAGGGAAAATTTCAATGGGTAGGCCCGACGCGCGAGGCCTACACTTCGGAAATCCCCGTCATCAAACAGTTTTTCACCGGAAGCATCGAGGGGCCGATCCAGTAGGATTTGGAAGGTAAGGGAGGAACCGGAGGTGATCGAAAGATAATATACTTACCTATCATTTTTCGATTTCTTTCTTCCCCATCTCCCTACCACCCAATCTCTCAATCTCCCAATCTCCCAATCTTCCGTTTCCCTTCATTTCAGTGAGGAGTATCGTTCATGCAAGCTCGCGGTTCACGACAGAGGATTTCCCCGACGCTCCTGCAAAGCGGGATCGGTTTACTACTGCTCGCCTCCGGGGGAATCCTGATCTGGTTGATCTCGTGGTTGAGTCATTTTAGCTTCGGGGGACGGAGTTATCGGGCTACCATTCTTTTTCCCAATGTTGGCGGAATGTTGGTCGGAACCAGAGTCGGCTATCGCGGGGTTCGGGTGGGGCAAGTGATAGCCATTACCCCGGAACCGGAGGGAGTGGCGGTAGAAGTGGAAATTTCGCCCGCCGATCGCGTGATTCCCAGTAATTCGCTGATCGAGGCGATTCAATCCGGTCTCGTGGGCGAAACGACGATCGATATCACTCCCTTACAGGGTTTACCGGTCGGGGGCGTACAGAACTTACCTCTGAGTCCGAACTGTGATTCCGCGGTCATTATCTGTAACGGTTCCCGTCTCCAAGGGCAATCCTCGCTCAATGTCAATAGCCTGATCCGATCGCTGTTGAGAATCGCCAATATCGTCAGCGATCCGGATATGGTCGCTTCGTTCCGTTCCTTTACCCAACGGGCCTCTACGGCGCTCGGTAGTTTCGATCGATTTAGCGGCGAGGCGACGGGGGTGTTAAGCGAGGCGAGAAGGAGCGGGACGATCGGAAAGCTCAATACCGGCATGAGATCCCTGAGTTCTCTCGATAAATCCCTCGGTTCCCTGAATTCCCTCGATTCTCTAGAACGAGTCTCCGGATCGCTCGATCGATTATCGAACGATCTCTCCGGGGTGGGTGGGTTGAGTCAGGATGCCCGCGCGCTGATCCGAGATCTCAAGGGTACCGGGGGATTGCGGAATCTCGACTCGACCCTCGTGGAAGCGAGAAGAACTTTATTGATGGTCGGACAAACGACCGAGGAATTGCGCGGGTTTCTCTCCGCCAATCAGAACCGTCTCGTGGCGACTCTCGATAGTATCAAAACCACCAGCGATCGCCTACAGACCACCCTCAACGCCCTCGATCCGATCCTCACGGACGTGCAAAAAAGCCAGATTATAGAGAATTTAAACACCATTTCCGCCAGTGCCGTTACTTTAACCAAAAATTTAGAAAATTTCAGCACTTATCTCGGCGATCCCGCGACGGTCGTTCAACTTCAACAATTACTCGACTCCTCGCGGGCGGCCTTTTCCAATCTCCAGAAACTCACCTCCGACGTGGACGAGATTACCGGCGATCCCAAACTCCGGCAGGAAATCATCCGACTCATTCAAGGTTTGAGCCGCCTCGTCTCCTCGACCGAACAATTCCAAAACGAATTCGCCCAAAGTCAGGCGATGGCGAAAATGGCGGTACAGATCGCCACGATCGCCCCGAAAACCGCGTCTTCCGAGGGTAAAGAAACCGGCGATCGGGAGCCGGCGGGAGATAAAAAGAACCCATCGCCTGTAAATCGGTAAACTGTTGAATTACGGTTTAAATCCTTGAAAAGCGAGTTTTAGAATTTTCATCATCCATCGATCGATAGATTTTTATGAAAACCGGTATTTCGCGGATGCTCTCGATCGCCGTTCTCCTGTTGCTATCGAGCGGTTGTAGTCCGAATCGGCAAAAAGTGAACGTTACGCCCGTCGCGTCTCCCTCTCCCGCGGGCGAACTCGTTCCCTGGAAGACGATCGAGCGTGTCGCCGTTATGCAGGGTCACGAAGACCCGATCTTTTCGCTGGCTATCAGTCCCGATCGAACCGTCCTCCTCGCCGGCAGTTTCGACGGAACAGTCCGGGAGTGGGATATAAAAACCGGGAAACCCCTTCGAGAATGGCAGTTAGCCAACAGCGCGAGCGCGATTCAATTCAGTCCCGACGGTAAAAGCTTCGTGACCGGGGACGGAGGGGGAAACGTGCGACGGTGGAACGCGAACACGGGAAAATTAGAAGCGGCTTACGTGGGACATCCCTTTATCGTGACCGATGTGGCGATCTCTCCCGATGGCAAAATCCTCGCCACCGGTAGCTGGGATCGTACTGTTAAACTCTGGAATCTAGCCACCGGGCAACTATTGCGAACTATAGCCGGTCACGCTCAACCGATCCAGTCGATCGCCTTCAGTCCGGACGGCAAGAGAATCGTGAGCGCGGACTACGATGGATTCGTGAAATTGTGGGACGTGAACACGGGAAAATTCCTTCGAGCTTACGCGGGTAATTCTTTCCCCGTCCATCGCGTTCTTTTTTCTAGCGATGGTCAAAAAATCGCCACCGCGAGTCAGGATGGAACGATCCGATCGTGGGACGTGAAAAGCGGTCTCGGCACCGCGACCATCCAAGCTCACTCGGAAGCCGTCACCGATATCGCCTCGATCGATGCCGGAAAAGTTCTGGTTAGCACTTCCGGGGACGGAACCGTGAAATTCTGGGATATCGCCACCCGACGACAATTGAACACTTTAAAGGGAAACGTGATCTTAAAAATGGCCTCCAGTAATGACGGTAGTTGGTTGGCGACGGGCGATCGGGACGGCACGATCGAACTGTTGAAAGGGATATAGCGATCGGAGGAGTCAGGAGTCAGGAGTCAGGAGGCAGGAGGCAGGAGGGAAATAGAGGTGCTTCGGCCTTTATTGGTGTCAACTTACGCTATATAACCTCGGTTCGGGATAAACCACGATCGAGAAGCCTATAGTGCGGGTCATGCCGAAATCCTGTTAACTCGAACTAATGTCGCGCGTGGCCTTGTGCAGGGGGTCCGGGGGAGGCACCCCTCCCCCGGTGGGGGGTTCGGGGGGCTAGTCCCCCGAATAAGACTCTGCTTCTCACCAGAAAATGGTCAAATTCTTAACCAGAACGAACGTTTAATCGTAAAAACCAGAAAAAAATCATACTTTACATCGTGTATCGGCTCTTGATGGGATTTCGTGATATTTTATTCTTCCTCCTGCCTCCTGCCTCCTGCCTCCTGCCTCCTACAATTCCTAACCCGATAAAATGGACGCGTTGCCCGAGCCTTGGAACATGATCCAGGTTAGGAGGAAATTGGCCACGAAAATCGCTAACAGCATCGTGACGACCGCCGCCGTTGTCGATTGACCGACTCCCCGCGCGCCGCCATCGGTAGTTAACCCCCAATTACAGCCAATAATCGCGATTAAACCGCCGAAAACGAATCCTTTAACCGGCCCGCTCAACACGTCGCCCACGCGTAGAAACGTCCGGATCGAATCAAGAAATACCGAGGGCGATATATTGTACAGTACGTCCGCGACCAGCATACCGCCCGTTAAACCGATCGCCAGCGCCAGGATACTTAACGCGGGAACCATGATACAACAGGCGATCGCGCGGGGCAGGACGAGATATTCCACCGGATCGGTTTTGAGCATATACAGCGCGTCGATCTGTTCGGTGACTTTCATCGTACCGATCTCGGCGGCAAAAGCGGAACCGACACGACCGGCGACCACGACCGCCATCATGATCGGGCAGAGTTCGCGACCGAGAGCGAGCGCGAGAATTCCCCCCACCAGACTCCCGGCCCCGAGTGCCTGAAACTCCCGCGCCACCTGGATAGTGAAGATCATACCGATCACCGCGGCCGTGATCGTGGCGATAATCAGCGAGGCGGGTCCGGCGGCGACCATCTGTTCGCTCGTGACGCGCCAATCGGGTTTTCGCGTGAACAGGCAAAAAATGACCCGTCCGGTGAGTAGGAGGGCTAACCAAGCGCGCCGCGACCAAGAGCTTAATTCCGCGCTGAAAATTCCGAATACGTTATTCATCCCGATCGGCCAGTGACTTTCGTAGGTTTAGTCTAGATTTTACTGGCGATCGATACGCTAGACCCGAGTGCGGGATTCAAAATCTCTCGCGAGCCGGTAGGAGCCGAGAAAAATCCGTATATTTAGTAGCGAAATATACAGATTATTTAATTGAAATATGTTAATTACCGAACGAACCACGAAAGCGCGGCGCGTCGGGTTCCTCGCCCTATTCCCGGTGGGACTCGTAGGCGCGTAGGCGGGCTTTCAAGCGAACGATTTCCTGCGATAGATCGAGTACCATGCTCGATCCCACCCAATTCAGTCCTAGATCGCGTCGGAGTCTCGACATTCGCGCGATACGGGCCACATCCCGCTCTCTCAATTTCGCGTCTTCGGCCTCGATCAGATTCAGGGAGACGAAGCGTTCGATCAGCGTCACGGAAACCGAGGTCATGTGGGCGACCTGTTCGTAAGTGTAACGGTATTCCTCGACGATGGTTTCCGACAGTTCGATCGCTAGGGATTCGGGATCGGGGGTATTCATAGGGTAATTCTCTCCAGATCGGCGTGGGGATTAAAAGTTCGGTTCGCCCGGATCGTCTCGTAAGCCTCGCGCTCGGCGGTAGTGAGTTCTTGGCTCTTCGGCGTGACGATCTCGATCTTAACCAGTAAATCGGTTCGCTCGCCCTTCGGTAATTTCCAACCTTTCCCGCGTAATCGTAGGGTTCGCCCAGAATCGATGCCGGCGGGGACTTTCAATTTTACCGGGCCGTCCGGGGTAGGCACGTTAATCTCGGTTCCCAATACCGCCTCGTCGGGCGCGAGTTTAATCCCGGCGGTCAGATTTAAATCCTCGTCGAAACTGAAAAAAGGATGCGGCGCGATATCGATATTCAAGTACAGATCGCCGCGTTTGCCGGTCATCGGGTTCGATCGACCCTTGCCTTTAATCCGAATCCGGCTCCCCGGTTTAGCGCCCGCCGGAATCCGCACCTTAAACGGTTCCTCGCCCTCTAATTGTAGTTCCTTCATCGTTCCCTCGAAGGCTTCGGCCATCGTCAGCACGAAAGCGGCTTCCGTATCGGGTTGGGGATGGTACTCGCGGTAACTCGATCGATAGCCGTCGAAATCGCTCTCCACGTCGGGTTCACCGGTCGCGGTCGTGTAGCGATACGTCCGCCGGCCCGTTCGATCGCCCTGACCGTACCGATGTAACAATTCATCGATAAAGTCCTGGAAGCCGCCGTAGCCGCCGAACTCGCTCTCGTCAAAACCCGCTCCCGCCCCCGCGCCGGGATACCCCGCCGGTTCGCGCCCTTCCTGTACCTGTCGCCAATACTGACCGTAGCGATCGTATTTGCGGCGGTTTTCTTCATCGGAGAGAACCTCGTGGGCCTCGTTGAGTTCCTTGAATTTTTCCTCCGCCGTCGGATCGTCCGGGTTCAAATCGGGATGGAGTTGGCGGGCTAGTTTCCGGTAAGCCTTTTTAATATCGTCCTGGGAGGCGTTTTTATCCACTCCCAAGACCGCGTAGTAATCTGTAAACCCTCGATCGCTCATTAGATGTCTTACGGAATTCAAAAATTGTCGTGTGGTTAGGGAGTCAGGAGTCAGGAGGAATAATAAAGAATACTATAGCGAAAAATTTTAAAAAACAGCTATTTATCCTGTATAATTCCAGCTTTTGAAGTTTTTAGACTCTCGAAAACGGATCGCGCGAGAGTTCTATTCTTATCCCGTCCCGTTACATCGTGATAGAGACCCCCCACTCTCACTATACGCGATCGGAGTGGACTCGCTTGAATTGGCCGATGCCGGCGCGTTCGGCACTTTTTAGGGGAATTTGCCAGGCGTTTACCAGGGTCGCGGCGCGCTCGTCCCCCCCCGCTAACGGGCTTAGGGTCTCGATCGCCTCCCGTTGTCGCTGTTGTAGCGATCGACCGATCGCGGCGCACTCGTCCGCCTCCAGCGTGAACAGATCGAGATTGTCCGGGGTCAGATCTCCCAGTACCTCACAGTCGGGAAACGTCGCGAGCGCGGCCGCGGATTGTAGAACCAGATCTCGCGAACCGAGATCGCTCGATCGGGTGGCGGATTGACCGTTCTCGTCGCTTTGAATCCCGTAATAGGGACCCGTAAAAGTATAGAGGACATTCCACGCCCAAACCTCTCCCTCGGGAAGCGCGAAACCGTTGTCGAAATCCGCCCGGCCCGGTTGTTCGTGATGGATATAAGTATCGGGATCGAGAGTCCGGATCTGTTGATAGCCCCAGAGTTCGATGTCCCCGTGACGCGAGGGCAGATCGTGGGGAATCCGGCTCCGAATTAACTTATCGGTTTCGGCACACAATAACCGGACGCGCTCGCGTAAATAATCGGTTTCTTCCTCGGTTAAGCCTCGATCGAGTTCTTTTTGCAGGTTATCGATCACGGTAGCGGTCGCGTTTCCCTCTTGCCAGACCTGTCCGACCGCGTGTTCGATGAAATGAAATCGCAAACGTTCAAAAGAATACTGCATAAACCTGTTTCGATAACCTCGCGATGTTAGATTACCTCGAAAAAGTGACAAACTCGGAACGAAAGGGGAGAGAAAGGGGGATCGATCGCGAACCGAACCGTAGCGACGGAGAAAATCCTCCATCGCCTCCGTCAGACCCTTTACGATTATCTCGAAAAAGTAACAGCATCGGGGCGATCGGATTTTCACGAGTCTCGGATCGCTACCGTCGATCGAGGGGAAAATTCGACGGTGATTTTCTCGATCGTCACCGGTTTTGCACTTTCGCCGGGTACGATCGCCCGTGGGATGAAAAGCCTCGATCAAGAGTCTAGCGGGGAATCGATCGGGTGTTCCCGACTGTATAATTTACTTTTCTAAAATTATTATCGCGATGGATTCATCGATTATTTTCACGTTCACCGCTAGTCTCTTCGCCCTACTCAATCCATTAGGGATTCTGCCGATTTTTATCAGTTACACCGCCAAGGAAAAGCGATCGGTCCAGCGATGGTTAGCATTATTCCTCACCCTGACGGTTTGGGGATTACTCGTCATTTTTCTCTTCACCGGGGCGAGTCTGCTGAAATTTTTCGGTATCAGTCTGGATTCCTTTCGCATCGCGGGGGGAATTCTCCTGTTAATCATCGGTCTGGGGCTAGTGAACGGCACTTCCGGAAAAGCGAATCAAGAGGTCGTCTCGGCCGACACGAACAGCGCGTTCCAACAGGCGGAATCGATCTATCGAAAGATCGTCATCCCCCTGGCGATGCCTTTATTGGTGGGGCCGGGAGTGATCGCCAATATCGTCCTTTACGCGAGCGAGGCGGATAAAAATGGCGGATTCGGCTACGAATTGGGATTGCTCGTCGGGATTACCGTTGTCGCCTGTATACAGTTGGCGATTTTCCTATCCGGTCGGGCTTTACAGCGGATTCTCGGCAATGTGGGACTCAGTATCGTTACCCGGATCATGGGACTGCTGATCGCGTCGATCGGCGTTCAGTTTATCACCACCGGATTATCGAATCTCATCGTCAACGACCTCTTGCCGAGAATCGATAAATCGTTACTAACCCGTTAGAAGAGGAAAAAAATTTATGTCCGTGTTGAACGCGTTCACGCTCGAAGGTCAGGTCGCGATCGTTACCGGCGCGGGCGCGGGCATCGGTCGGGCGATCGCCGAACTGTTCGCGAGGGCCGGGGCGGCGATCGTAGTCAGCGATCTCGACATTGAAACAGCCCGGACGGTAAGCGAGGAAATTATCGCGGGAGGGGGAAAAGCGATCGCCGTCGCCTGCGATGTCACCGATAATGTCGCGCTCGAAAATCTAGTCGGACAGGCGATCGCCGCTTTCGGCCAGATCACCCTTCTCGTCAATAACGCCGGGGGCGGCGGCCCGAAACCCTTCGATATGCCGATGGAGACGTTTATCCGGGCCTACCAACTGAACGTGTTCTCGGCCTTTCACCTGTGTCAATTGTGCGCCCCCTATATGGAGGCGGCGGGAGGCGGGGCGATTTTAAATATTTCCTCGATGGCCGCCGAGAACAAGGCGCGGGATATGGCTTCCTACAGTTCCTCGAAAGCGGCGCTCAGTCATCTAACCCGCAATATCGCTTTCGATCTCGGGCCGAAACATATCCGGGTCAACGCCATCGCTCCCGGAGCGATTAAAACCCACGCCCTCGCCACCGTATTAACGCCGGAAATCGAGCGGGCGATGCTGAAACACACCCCCCTCGGACGATTGGGAGAACCGGAAGATATCGCGCGCGCCGCCTTATTTCTCAGTTCCCCCGCCGCGAGTTGGATTAGTGGACAGGTGTTAACCGTGAGCGGTGGTGGTGTTCAGGAATTGGATTAGATCTCTGACAAAAATCAAAACTTTTTCGTCTCGTGTCAGAGATCTATTCAAAAAATAAAAATTTTACGATGGTACTCTCTCCCCTTCGATCGATCGTCGGTTTCGGTATCGCCCTCCTGAGCTTTTCCCCGGTCCCGATACTGGCCCGAGCGGCGAACCCGTCCGCGCCGACAGGAGCGATCGCCCTCTCGGACGCGCCCGCGAAAGGAAAACCCCTGCGGGTTGGATTGTTAGGAGTGTCCCGCGCCGCCCCTAGCCCGTCGGGTACGAATCGGGAAAGCGATACCAAGATCGAGTGTTGGAAAGAACTGGCGCGGGCGATGGACTTAAAATACCGATCGATCGCCTACACCAACCCGACGGAGGCTTTCAAGGATTTAGGAGCGGGAAAACTCGATCTAATCGTGGGAAATGTCGGCATTACGGCCGATCGCATCGCTAAATTCGACTTCACCCAGCCGGTTTATCAGGAAAAACTGACCCTGCTCCTTCGGGGTTCTCCCCCGACTCTCTGGAGTGCCATCCGGCCTTTTTTGGGATGGGCGTTCCTTTCCTCGGTCGGGGGGATCGTTCTTTGCATCACCGTGGTGGGCCATCTGCTCTGGCTGGCCGAGCGCCATCAGAACCCGAAACAATTTCCTCCCGTTTATTTTAAAGGGGCGGGGGAAGGCATATGGTGCGCTCTCGTCACTTTAACGACCGTGGGATACGGCGATCGATATCCCCTCACCCCCTTGGGACGCTCGATTATCGGAACCTGGATGATTCTTTCCGTTGTAGTGATCACTTCGCTAACCGCCGGTATCGCCACGACTCTAGCGGTGGCTTTTTCCGCGCGACCGTTGGAACGGTTCGATCGCCCGAACGATCTCCAGGGAGCGCGGATCGCGACCGTGGGACGGGAATCGGCCTCGACGCAGTGGGCTACCTTTTAGGCCGCGCGGGTGAGCGAAACCGATACCCTACCCGACGCGATCGCCCTGTTAGAAAAGAATCAGGTCGATGGAGTCCTATACACTCGCGGGGACTTAGAATACTATCTCTACCAACACCCGCGAGTCTCCTATCAACTGGCGGACTTTGACATCGGCTCCGAATATATCGGCATCGCTCTACCGTTCGATAGTCCCCTCACGCGACGGTTGAACGAACAGATTCTCCAACCGCGATTTCAACTCCTCGTTCGAGAGATTGAAAGTAATTGGCGCCGGCTTCTCGATAAAACTTCCCGGAAAAAACCATAATTGAACGTCGGTTCGGATAGCGAAAATTTTTTCGGGGCTTCGGGAAAAGAATTCAAGTTTTCGCCCGCGGCCGGGTTTTGAAAAGTCCCGATGTTACCGTTCCGCCACTTTTAACGGGTACGATCGCCTTCGGGGGAGTCGATCGCTCCCGCGATGGTAAGCTATCTCAGTATCGATCGGGAAAGCGGTAAAGTGGTTCGCTCATCTTTAGCAGAAAATCAGGATAAATCGGTCGATTCAAGCTTGATAACCGTGGAATACCGGATTATTCACCGTCTACCCGGACGGTTACGGCTGTATATTTCCCGCCTGGGGTGGGACGAGGATTACCGTCGCCGACTGACCCCATCGCTCGCGCGAATCCCCGCGATCGAGGAATATCGCGTCAGTACCGCGGCCCGATCGCTAGTCGTCTCCTACGATCCGGAGAGTACCGACGAAACCGAAATACTAAGTCTTATAGAAAAGGCGATCGAGAGCGCCATGCGGGAAACCGTTCCTTTCTCCCTAGAAACCCCGCGGGAAACCGGTTTCAACCTAACCGCGACTTCCGCCGTTCTCGCGCTCGCCCTTTTAGTCAATCCCCTAGAATTACCGGTATTTCTCGCGGGGGCGCTCGTTCTCGCTTCCTCCCTTCCCCTCTGGCAGAGAATCGGCGAATCGTTATCCCGACGGGGGGAGATCACCACCGATAGCCTCGATGGAGTCTGGTTACTCCTCCAACTCCTCCAGGGAAATCCCCTCGCCGGCGCGTTGGCTCTCAATCTGACGGCGATCGGCGAGAATCTCCGACAGCAGAAGTTAGAACGACTGGAAGCGGAATTAGCCGTCCTTTTCGCCACGGAAGAAGGAACGATCCACTGGCAGGACGATCGATCGTCTCCCCTCGCCATTTCCGACGGAATTAGCTGGAAAAAATCTTTAGAAACGACGGAATCCCTCACGAAAATCGATTCTCTCGCGCGATCGACCGTTTTACCCACGCTCGCCGTCAGCGGGGCGATCGGGGCCCTAACCGGCGATCCGGCCCTCGCGAGCGCGGTTTTACCCCTCGATATCGGTGTCACTTTGCGGGGAACCACTCCCCTGGCGATCGTTTCCGCTCTAGTCGCGGCCGCCCGGCGGGGAATCTATATCCGCGATGGCGAGACGTTGGAAAAATTAAGTCGCGTCGATACTCTCGTTTTGAATCTGGAAACCTATCGATCGCTGAATGGTTTCCCGTTCTTAGACCTAGAAATCCTGCTAATGATCGCCGACGGACAGGAAATTCCCGCGGATGTGAGGGAAAATCCCTCGGTTCGGGTGATCCCCGATCGAATCGCTTTAGATGAATTCCTCGATAGCGACCGGATCGTGGCCCGGTTGATCGAGAATGCCGGGGAATGGGAGAGCGATCGAATTGACGTGACGCTCGCGTTCGATAACGGCGAATCGGTTCCCACCGCTGACGTACTGATCCACCCGCGGGATTTTCGATCGCTCGAAAATACGTTTTCCCTCGCCCGTCATACACTCTCCACCGCGGGCGAGAGTCTGGCGATCGCCCTCGTTCCCAATCTTTTCGCCGTCGGTACGGGGGTACTGTTCGGCCTCGATCCCCTGCTCGCCGTTTCCCTTAATGGTGGCGCGGCGATCCTGGCCGAACTCCATAGCGCGCGATCGCCCTCACTCCGGAAGACAGGATTCGAGGAAATAACAGAGAAAGGACAGCAGTAAAAACGGGGTTCCTGGAACCAGGGGAAGGATTAAACCGGCCATCCCGACGGTCATGCTAAGGCTCGCCCCGGTTTTGAGGAGATTTTTGAGCGCGTCGGCGATCGAGCGGATCGCTTCCTCGATCGAACCGTCCGGGAAACTCTCGTTTTCTCCGTCCGCGAACGGGAAATCGGGGGGGGAAATCCACGAGTCGGCGCGCTCGATCGTGGCGAAAAGGGAATCGAGAACGAGGGAATCGTCGTGGTTGACGATCACCGACTCCGCGAACGGGTTGACGCGGACTTCGGTAACGGCAACCAGCGCGCGCAAGCAATGTTCGAGTTTGTTCGCGTAGTCCCGATCGCTGGCGAGACGGGGGACTCGAATCCGAACGCGGCCGATCGTGGCGTGAACGATCTCGTAGAGATTTTCTACCGTTTCGATCGTCGCGAGTTCCGCGGACGGGGAGGGGGCTAGAGCGAGTGTCGCGTTCATCGCAATGACTGGAGAAAGCATTTTATTTTTCTAGAAATAAATCTATGATGATGATTTTGTCAAGCGATCGGCTTCCCCTTCTTTAAAATTCATCCTTCCGACAGACCGCTTTTTTCTTATACTGTTATTAGTAACGGATTGATTTGGCGAGATACGAGCGGGATCGGTTATCTGTACTAAAAAGATAGTTCGCCCCGGCTTCTGAATTCTGAACTTTATCGCGTCTGGAAATTCTCATGGCCGAGAATCTTTCTCCTTCTTTGGAAATCGTTAGCAATCTGCCCGGACGGATCAGATTCCGTTTTCCCCGCCGGTTCGAGACCTCGATCGAGCCGGAACAACTGAAAAAACGTCTTCTATCTCTAGAGGGAATTACCGAAATTCGGATCAACGCCTTATCCCGCTCGATCGTGGTCAATTTCCGTCCCGATAAATTAACTCCCGATCGGGTGAAAGAACATATCAACGCAGTTTTTCAGGAATTATCCCCCCCGAAAAAAGCGAACGTTCCTCCCGTCGTCGAGGAGATCGTTTCCCCGACGGTAACGGAAGAAATCCAACCGATTCCCGAAGCGATCGGCGAGAAAGTTTCGCCTCCCGAAACCGAAGAAACTTCACCGATTCCCGCAAAAATTTCCGAACCAGAGAGAATTCTAGAAACGGTCATTCCGGCGATCGGGGAGAAAATTTCCCATCATCGGGGGGAAGAAACCCCACCGATTCCCGAAAAGATTTCCGAACCGGAGAGAAGTTTAGAAACGGTCGTTCCGGCGATCGCGATCGGGGAAAGTAAACGGGAGACGATCGAACATAAGATAGCGCTCGAACCGTTACTAAATTTTTGTCGGGAACAGGCGGAAACGATCGAAAAATTGGAAGAACAACGTCAAGAATTAAGTGTAAACGCCCGTATCGGTTCCTATTGGTTACAGAAATGGCATCGTTATAGCCCCGCGACCGTCGATTCCCCACCCGATACTTTTTTTCTCGCGGTATCGATCGATCGCCTCGAAAAAGTGACGGACTGGCCGAAATTCGCCCGACAACAAACGGAAACGATCGAGCTTCTCCAAAAACAGATCGCGGGTCTTTATAGTTTAGCGGCGATCGGTTCCGCGAGATTGAATCGGTGGCGACGGTGAGAGTAGCGATCGGATAAAAAACCGAACTATTATAAGGTAAAAGCGTTTTCTCTGTCTTACCCTAAAGTCTTATCTTTAGAAGTTTAAAAATTACCGTAACCGAAAAACGGTTAGAAGCGATCGGATCGCTACAGGTTTCGATTACGGTAACAATTTTTGAAAAATTTCTGTTATGGTTTCCGGAAAAATTATTCGGAAACGATCTCGATATTTTGTATCGGGCGAGCGTTATTCGTAGACATCCGTTCCGCTTTCGCTTCCGCGACGAGATCGTTCCAGGACTCGTTCACCTCGGCGATCGAGGTCTGTACTTGTTCCGTCGCGTCCATGCCGAGTTTCAGCCCCTCTTTGACGAGATTTCTACCGGAATCGGCGATCGCTTGACCGAGTTCGGGATTGATGAGAGAACCGATAATCGGGGCGGCGACCGCGACCGCGACCACCCCGGCACCGAGTAACAGTAATTCTTCCATGAAAGCCTCTCTTAAGATGATGATCTGGCCAAAGTATACTGGATCTCTCGAAAAAGAGGGCGAAAGCGCGGAAAATTTACCGAAAGTGACAAAATCGCTCGATCGGCGGCCCGCTCGAAACGTTAGCTCTAGCGCTTAACCCTCGTTTTTTGGGGAGTTTTAGGTTATAGTTCCCCTAAATGACCGTGACTTCCGACTTCTGACTTCTTTCCCGATAAGCGATCCTGAATATTGGCGAGAGGTCTTGTGTTTTTTTCCCGATGGCTTCCCGAACCGACGCTCGAACTCGCGCGAGCGCGGGCGTTCCGTTCCGCCTGTTTAATTTTTAATCCCGTCTCCGGACAGGGAAACGCGAGCGAGGATTTACAGCGTATCCGTTCCTTTCTCGAACCCCACCTCACCCTCGATATCCGACAGACGACCCCGGAAATTCCCGCGGAAACCCTCGCGCGCGAGGCGATCGAGCGGGGGACGGAGTTACTGATCGCGTCCGGGGGGGATGGAACCGTTACCGCGGTCGCCAGCACGCTGATCGGGACGGGAATCCCCCTGGCGATCGTGCCGAGGGGAACCGCGAACGCTTTCGCTACCGGCGCGGGACTACCGACGACGATCGAATCGGCCTGTCTCGCCATCTTGCAAGGGGCGACCCTTACCGTGGATACCGCCCGATGTAACGATCGGGTGATGTTGTTACTCGCCGGAATCGGTTTCGAGGCCGATACCGTCCGGGCGGCCGATCGCCAACTGAAAGACCGTTTCGGCATCATGGCCTATATCATGGCGGGTTTAGAGCGATTACAGCATCTTTCCTCGTTTAACGCCGTTTTAGAAACCGATCGGGTGACGATCTCCGTCCGGGTATCCGCCATCACCGTGGCCAATTTCGCGCCCCCCACCTCGATTCTCGCCCAGGGAACCGGGGAAAACGAGCCGGATGACGGTTTGCTCGATGTCACCCTGATCGCCCCCACCAACGCGCTAGAGGGATTGGTCGAGGCGATCGAGTTATGGGAGAGCGGCTTAGTCCGGGCGACCCCTAGCAGTGACCACCATATCGGCTATCTTCGGGTCAAAAAAGTCCGGATTACCACCGATCCGCCGCAAGCGATCGCCCTCGACGGTGAAAACCTCGATCCCGCCCCCGTTTCTTGCGAGATCGTCCCCGCGAGTTTATCGGTGGTCGTCGCGTTCGATACGGTCGCGGCCCGGCGGGAACGTTTGGCGGGTTTACCGGATCTGGCGGTTGTCAACCGACGCGAGGAACCGATCGAGTCGATCGTCCTGAATTACGAGCCGGCCGTCGATATCGGGCGGATTCTCACCGACACGATCACCGAACTGGCGACGGCGTTACTAAATCTGCGGTCGGCGATCGCCCGTAGCCTCGATACCCTGAGCGAAAGTATTTCCCGCTCTCTTTTACAGGTTTTCCGCTCGTTAGCCCGCTCGATCGACGGTTTCCTCGAACTTTTCCTCGCCCCCGTTGTCCCCGAACCGATCGAGATCGTTCACCGTATCCCCGGCCGTATCCGGTTACGGATTCCCGGCGCCAGTCACGACGCGGACTACCTGGAACAACTGCGATCGCGTCTGGAATCGATCGATCGAACCCGCTCGATCGAGATCAACCCGCCCGCGGCCTCGATCGTCGTTACCTATCCCCCCGAGATACCGGGCGAACAGTTCGAGCGCGAGTTACTAAATCTCTGCGCGAAATTTAACCCGCATTTAACAAAATAAAGACTTTTAAAAGTTTTTATAAGCTTTTTACTTCTTATTTCTCCTCCTAACTCCTAACTCCCGACTCCCGACTCCCGACTCCCGACTCCTGACTCCTAACTCCTGACTCCTGACTCCTGACTCCTGTCCCGACAAAAGATTTTTGCAGAAAGTCTATGGCAGAACATCACGCTCGATCGAACGACCGACTTTCCTCCCCTTCTACCTTGAAAAACATCCCGTGGACGGCCCGTTTTCGCGAGGCGACCAAAAAACTGACGATCGTTCTCCTGTGGGCGTTGGTCGTCGGCGCGATCACCGGGCTAGTCGGTAGCGCGTTCCGGCTGGGAGTGGAAGCGCTTTTAAATCAACGGCAGATCCTCGCCAATGCCGTCCGAGATACGCCCGTTTTAGCGTGGCTCGTGCCGACGTTGGTGGCGGGGGGAATGGTGCAGATTAGTTTTTATCTCGTGCGACGGTTCGCGCCGGAAACGGCCGGTAGCGGCATCCCGCAGGTCGAGGGAGCGATCGACGGTCTTCTGCCGTTCGAGTGGCGGAGGATTCTACCGGTAAAATTCTTCGGCGGATTACTCTCGATCGGCGCGGGCATGATCGCCGGGTTCGAGGGGCCGACGATTCAGATGGGCGGCAGTATCGGGCAGATGGTGGGCCAGTGGGCGAAACTAGACCGCGAGAATCTCCGTATCCTGATCGCGGCGGGCGCGGGCGCGGGATTGACCACGGCTTTTAACGCCCCGATCGCCGGGATTCTCTTCGTCACCGAGGAAGTACGCCCGAAATTCCGTTCCTGGATCGTCTCCTACCGCGCGGTGATGATCGCCTGTATCACCGCCACGATCGTCCTCCGTCTCATTCTCGGTCAGAAAGCTTTCTTGAAAATCGAGCGTTTCGAGATCGTTCCCCTCGACGCGTTGTGGATGTTCCTACCTCTCGGTATCGCCCTGGGAATTTTAGGGTATCTGTTCAATTTATTTCTTTTTCGGGCGATCGATTTCTTTAGCGGAACGCGGGGATGGTTCCATCGCGGGCTGGGCTTTCTGGTGGGGGGAACGATCGGCTTTCTCGGTTGGTGGTACGCCCCGCTCGTCGGGGGAGGCGACGGAACCGTGATCTGGTCGCTCGATAACCATTCGTCCGCGGGAATTCTCTGGCTCGTCCTCCTCGGGCGGTTCGCGCTGACCCTGCTCTGTTACGGATCGGGGGAAATCGGCGGGATTTTCGCCCCCATGTTAGCCCTAGCCACCCTATTAAGCCTCGCGCTCGCGAAAACCTTCGATACTTGGTTCCCCCACGTCCTGCCCGAACCTGGAGTCTTCGCGGTGGCGGGAATGGGGGGACTGGTGGCGGCGACGGTGCGCGCTCCCCTGACCGCGGCCCTGCTCACCTTTGAACTGACCGATAATTTCTCGATCATCCTGCCGATGCTGATCACCTGTGTCAGCGCCGCGATCGTCGCCCATTTCCTCGGCGGGGAACCGGTGTATAGTGTCCTACTGAGACGGGCTTGCGAGAGAGCCAGCGACGAAACCCTCACCGATCAAGTGTAACCAAACGGTTGGAGAGGGTGGGAGGCCGGTTTGGGGTTAACCTACCCTTTTTTTTCGATTCCCCGTAAGGCGAGAACATCATCGAGCGTCGAACAGTAATTTTCCAAACCGAAGGACGCGGGAGTGTAGGTTCGCGCGTGGGTAAAGTGGCGATAGTTCATCGAGAATCGATCCCACTCTTCCATTTTTAAGTTAAATACTTTAATAAAAAAGTTCGCTAGAGCGATCGAGAGAGGAATCCGGAAATAAATTCTCTGATTTAAATACGCGCAGATTTCCTCGACTCCTTGATTGGCGGTCGTGCGTTGATTGCCGAGAACGATTTTCTTTTCCGGAGCCTCGTGATCGATAAAATGCAATACCACCCGCGATATATCTTTCGCGTGGATAAAGTGAAAACTACCGTCGGCTTGAAACCAGCGCACCAGACCGATATATTTCAAAACGTCGGGTAATCCCCCGTAGAGATGGGAATAGGGCTTCGTTTCGTCTCCCCCTAACACGAGCGTGGGATAGAGCGCGGTCACTCGATCGGCGATTTTAAGTTCGGAAATTTTGCTGTAGCAGAGGTATTTCGTGCGAATATAATTGGTGCCGATTTTGCCCGCTTCGGGAAGTAATTGATTCTGTTGATTTAAAATACTAGCGGTGGAAAAATAAAGAACTCTCTCACACACTTCGGGGTCGAGATAATTCATCAAGGCTAACGTTTGCACGACGTTAATTTGATAGGTTTCCTCCTCTCCCCCCCAACTGGTCGCGGCGAGAATGGCGATGTTAATCGTTTTGAGAATATCTTGATAGCGATCGATCTCGCGCATATCGCCGACCAAGATATGAATATTCTCTCTCGCTTTATAGTCGAATTTCAATTTCTCGGGATTTCGGACTAATAAATATAGCTCGTGATCCGTCTCTTGAATCAGATCTTCCGCGATGTAATGCCCGATACAACCGCTCGCGCCGGTGAGAAAAATTTTTTTCATAAAAGAGAAGGATGAACCACAGAGACACAGAGGAAACGGAGAGTAACTATCGATCGCTTGATAAAATCTATCACACGATCGACAGAATAGCCAGGAGAGAGGGCGTAAAGAGTTTCATCCCTCCTGACTCCCGACTCGGTGACTCCTGACTCCTCTGACTAGGCGTGAACCGCTAATAATTTATCGGCTTGTTTGGCGGTTTCAAAGAAGAAACGAACGTTATCTTCCGGGGTTCCCACGAGGACACCGTGACCCAAGTTCAGGATATGGCCGCGATTGCCGGCTTTACGGATGGTATCGAGAATCCGCTCGCGAATAAAGTCTTGCGAACCGAATAATACGCCGGGATCGATATTTCCCTGCACGTTCATTCCTTTACCTAGTCTCTGCCGCGCTTCCGCCATGTCTACCGTCCAATCGACGCTGACGATATCGACTCCCGATTTGCCCATTCTCTCCAACACGCCAGCGCTACCGCTGATATAGAGAATTAACGGGGTGTCGGGGTGGGTTTCTTTCACTAACCGGACAACTTTCTGCTGGTAAGGAAGGGCGAAAACATCGTAATCTTGGGGCGTTAATTGACCGGCCCAGGAGTCGAACATCTGCACCACTTGCGCGCCACAATCGATCTGATAGCGGACGTAGGTGGCGATCATATCCGCGAGTTTGTCTAAAAATTGATGGAGTACCGAGGGTTCGGAAAAGGCCATTCCTTTAATGATGGAATAACTTTTAGAACCTTTGCCCTCGACCGCGTAGGCCGCGAGTGTCCACGGCGCGCCGACGAATCCTAAAACCGTGGATTTATTGCCGACTTCTTGCCGGAGGGTTTTTAAAATCGTTTTGATAAAAGGTAGGGATTCTTCGGGATCGAGGGGATGGAGATTATCGACTTGCTCTTTCGTGCGGATCGGCGGATCGATGATCGGCCCTTTACTCTCGATAATATCGAAGGGGATGCCGATGCCGGCGAGCGGGGTGAGAATATCGGAGAACATGATCACCCCGTCGGGTTGGAAAGCGCGCCAGGGTTGCAGGGAGATCTCGATCGCCAGATCCGCATTTTCCGATCGCTCCCGGAAACTTGGGTATTTATCGCGTAAATCCCGATAAACTTGCATATAACGCCCCGCCTGTCTCATCATCCAAACGGGAGGACGGTCTAAAATTTCTCCTTTGGCCGCGCGTAACAAATAGGGGGTGTCAGTGGGGTCAGTCATATCACGAATACGATTCAAGTGCCTTTCCTACGGTATCATTCCCCGCGTTGCTAATTTTTGTAGTTTTGTGTAGGAGGTGGGGGAAAATCGCGCCCGAGGGGAATGTTGTGGCAAGTCTCTAACTAAACGACTTCGGCAATTACCTCGATCGCCGGGGATTCCGAAACTAACTCTTTCTTCCGGAAGATCAGCGCGTCGTCGGTAGCGTCGATCACCACCGTATCCCCCTCGGTAAACGCCTGTTCGAGAATTTTCGTCGCTAACGGATTCTCTAACTCCCGCTGAATCGCCCGTTTGAGCGGACGCGCCCCGTAGGTGGGATCGTAGCCGACGGTGACGAGATGGGCTTCCGCCGCGGGGGTTAATTCGAGCGCGAGTTTCTGTTCCGCGAGGAGTCTCTCGATACGGTGCAGTTGCAAGCGGACGATGTAGCGGAGTTCGTCTTTTTTGAGCGTGTGGAAAATGATCAGATCGTCGATTCGGTTAAGGAATTCCGGGCGAAAATGACTTCGGAGGGCGGTTAACACCCGTTTTCGCATCTCCTCGTAGTCTGTATCGTCCGAGAAATTCAAAATATGCTCGCTCCCGATGTTACTCGTCATGACGATGATCGTGTTGCGGAAATCGATCGTCCGTCCCTGAGAGTCGGTAATGCGCCCGTCGTCAAGCACCTGTAATAAAATGTTAAAAACATCCCGATGGGCTTTCTCCACTTCATCGAGCAGAACCACCGAGTAGGGACGACGACGCACCGCTTCCGATAACTGTCCCCCTTCCTCGTAGCCCACGTAGCCGGGAGGCGCGCCGATCAGACGGGAAACGGCGTGTTTTTCCATATATTCCGACATATCGATGCGTACCATCGCCTCTTCCGAGTCGAAGAGTAGGGAAGCTAAAGCTCGCGCCAGTTCCGTTTTTCCCACGCCCGTCGGCCCCATGAACAGGAAGGAACCGATGGGACGGCCGGGATCTTTCATGCCCGCGCGCGCGCGACGGATAGCGGCGGCTACGGCTGTCACCGCTTCGGATTGTCCGACGACTTTTTCCTGTAGGTGCGATTCTAATTCCAGGAGTTTCTGGCGTTCCGATTCTAATAATCGGGTGACGGGAATTCCCGTCCAACGGGCGACAATTTCCGCAATATCGGCCTCGGTAACTTCTTGGCGTAATAAAGTCGCGCCGGTCGATTGAATTTCCGCGAGTTCGTTTTCTTTGGCTTCTAGTTCCTGTTGGAGAAGTTCTAAGCGCCCGTATTTCAGTTGCGCCGCTTTATTGAGATCGTAATCGCGTTCGGCTTTTTCGATCTGTAAGCGGAGACGTTCTTCCTCTTCCCGGAGAACTTTAATCTCCTCGTCCATGTGTTTTTCCGCTTGCCACTGGTCGGCGAGGGGTTGTTGTTTTCTTTCGAGGGCGTTTATTTCCTCTAGAATACGTTCTAATCGGTCTTGAAAAGCGCTATCTCTTTTTTCCTCTTTTTCGAGGGAGATTTTTTCCATTTCTAATTGCATCAAACGTCGATCGAGCATTTCCAGTTCGGCGGGTTTGGTGGTTTTTTCCACCTCTAATTTGGCCGCCGCCTCATCGACGAGATCGATCGCTTTGTCCGGGAGGAATCGATCGCTAATATACCGGTGGGAGAGGGTCGCAGCCGCCACCAGCGCGGAATCGGTAATTTTCACGTCATGGTGAACTTCATAGCGCCCTTTGAGTCCCCGGAGAATAGAAATGGTATCTTCGACCGAGGGTTCTTTGACGTAAATCTGTTGGAAACGGCGTTCGAGGGCGGGATCTTTTTCGATATGGTTGCGGTATTCGTCGAGGGTACTCGCGCCGATACAGCGCAATTCTCCCCGCGCTAACATCGGTTTTAATAAATTGCCCGCGTCCATCGAACCGCCCTCGCGCGAACCCGCGCCGACCACGGTATGCAGTTCATCGATAAAGAGAATAATTCGCCCGTCGGATTTGGTGACTTCTTTCATCACCGATCGCAATCTTTCCTCGAATTCACCGCGATATTTCGCCCCCGCGATCAGACTACCCATGTCGAGAGAAATTAACTGACGATTTTTTAAAGATTCCGGAACATCCCCGTTAACGATACGCTGGGCCAGTCCTTCCGCGATGGCGGTTTTGCCGACCCCCGGTTCACCGATGAGTACGGGGTTATTTTTCGATCGACGCGAAAGAACCTGTACCACTCGCCGGATCTCTTCATCGCGCCCGATTACCGGGTCTAACTTGCCTTCTTTCGCTTCCTCGGTGAGATCGCGGCCGTATTTTTCGAGGGCCTCGTATTTTTCCTCTTGGTTGGGTTCGGTGACTTTCTGGGTTCCGCGGATGGCTTTGATGGCGATTTCGAGGTCTTGGGGGTCGAGGTTGAAAGCGCGGAGACATTTGCGGCCGACGCGTTCATCCTCCGCGAAACCGACGAGAAGGTGTTCGACGGAGATGAATTTATCCTGCCAACTCTCGCGGGAAGCTTCGGCTCGATCGAGCATAACATCCAGCCCGCGTCCTAGATATAATTGATCGACGATCCCGACTTTCGGCTGGCGGTTGGTGAAGACTTCGAGGTTTTGCAGGAGACGGGGGATCTCGATATTCGCTTTCTGGAAAATTCGCGTGGCTAACCCGTTATTCTGCTCTAATAGGGCGATAATGACGTGTTCTACTTCTAAATTCTGATTTTTAAAGCGTCGCGCGACTTCTTGCGACTTGACGATCGAATCCCAAGCTTGTTCGGTAAATTTATTCGAGTCGGTGGGTTGCATTCTGAACGATGATGAAAGCCAGTGTCAGAGGTCTAGTATAGCGTGCTATCCGGGGAATTACACGGCGATCGGCGATCGATCGGGGGAGGTGGGAGGGCGATCGGGTTTTCAGTGAGCGATAATGAGATGAATGAAAAATCAGGGAAAATAAATTAGAATTGGAAGAAGCCAATCTTTTCGTTAATAGATGATGATTTTCTAGATGCCTAACAAAAAAACACGGCAACAGTGGCTCGAAGAATTTTATCGAGTACATGGAGACTATTATAATTATTCATTAGTAGAGTCTATCAGTTCCTCTGCAAAAATTAAGGTTATATGCCCTACTCATGGAGAGTTTGAAATCGATCCGGGACATCATAAAAATGGGGTCGGATGCCGTAAATGCTACTTCGCATCTCAGAAGATAACCAAGGAAGAGTTTGTTCATCGCTCCGAAAAACACTTCGGAAACCGCTATGACTACTCACTGTTTACCGAGCTTCCTAAAGTTGGTGAGCGGGTCAGTATTTCCTGTAGAGAACACGGCGTGATTTTTTTGCAAGAACCTCGAAATCATATGCGAGGGCATACAGGATGCCCGCAGTGTAAATCGATGATTTTATCCGGATCTCAAGAGGAGAGAGGTAAAATCAAAACAAAAGAAGATTTAAAAAAAAGCTTTGTCGAGCGGGCGATCAAAATTCATGGTAATAAATATGATTACAACAAATTCGAGTATTTAACTTCCAGTACAAAAGGAAAAATAATTTGTTCACAACATGGAGAGTTTTGGCAAACTTCCAGCAACCATTTAAGAGGCAATAACTGCCCAAAATGTTCGCAGGAGAGTAAACATAAAGATACATTCAAAAATAAATGTAAGGAATTGGGCATCGATTATTGGAGAGCTTTAAAAAGACGTGATGCGGGGTTGCCTGAAGAAAAAATTTTTGAAAAAGAATACGTTCGTGGTTCGCGAGAGATTAACAAGATCGTGGTATTTGGAATCGAATATCCTAATCTTGAGGAGGCAGTAAGGTGTTTAAATCCATCGGCTAGTAGCACAACGATAAGTCGGTGGTTAAAAGAAGGATTAACGCCCGAAGAAGCTTTTGAGCGAATTCCTAATCCGGGATATGCAGAAGGAATTATTTATTTAGTTACAAACAAAATATCTGGCAAGCAATATGTTGGATTAACAATTCAGACTCTAGAGCGTCGCTGGAAATACCATATAGAACAGGCTTCCGCTGGACATATCAAAGGTGCTGAATCATTACACCACGCGATTAGAGAGCATGGTTCGGATACTTTTGAAATACGAGAAATAGATAGAGGGATTTGTAAAAAAGACCTTGAAAACAAAGAAAAAGAGTGGATTAAAAAACTCAATACCTTGGCTCCCAATGGATATAATATTTCTACAGGTGGGGTCAGTGGTGGATCGAATAAAAAAGTTACCTATATCGATGATATACGCTTTGAAAGCGTAAAACAAGCTTCAATATATCTCTCTAGGACTCGAAATATTAGCCTTTCTGCGGCGAAAAAAAGGATTAGTCTAGGGCGTATCGATATTAGGACTCCTGCCAAACCTGGCGAAAGCCTAGTAAAAACACAAGTTTACAAAGCTTGGAGCCGAATCGTTCACTGTGTGATAAATCCAAATTCCAAAGACTATATACCAGGAGTTGAAGTTTATGATTCATGGTGTGATTTTAAGCGTTTCCTACAAGATGTTGGTCATCCCCCTGAAAAAAATATGGTATTTTCTAGGCTAGATAAAAACCAAGGATTTTTTCCAGAAAATTGCACTTGGCTTACAAGAAGCGAGGCAAGTAAGCTCAATGCTGAACAAACCCAAAAGAAAGGTAAGCTTAGGAAAAATCAAGATAAAAATAATCGAAAAATGACGGAACAAGAAGTAAAAACTTCAGTTGATGGTACGGCTGTACAACTTGAATTACTTTTAGATCTAGTTACGGCAGATGGGGGAATGATTGAAACTAAACTACCCCAAGAATAGAATCACCTCCAAATTTTTTTTAGTTCGCCAAATCCTTACAACTGCAAGGTGTTCCAGATTGGTCGGCTAAAATCGACGATTATTAATTGATTTCACCCCGATCACTCAAAACCTCGATATAAAGCTCGATCGCTTCTTCAATATTCCGTAACGCTTCTTCCCTCGTTTTTCCCTGACTGATACAGCCGAGTAAACTAGGGACTTCGGCGATAAAATAACCGTCCTCACCGGGATAGAGAAGCACTTGACGTTTAGAATCCGTTTGTGGCTTGGCTACCGTCATCGATCGATCCCCGCTCTGTCGTTGCCTTCCCATCCTAACCATCTCTTACAATACACTCAAGACAGATCCACTGCTCGGATAGAATCATGAGCCAAGAACTAGAAGCCGTATTTGACGGGACAGCCTTACAACTGGAATCACCTTTAAATCTACCGGTAGGTACTAGAGTTCGGGTTATCGTGGAAAGTATCCGACCCCGAGAACAGAAACCCCCGAAAAATTTTCTTCAGACCGCGAAATCCTTACAATTGCAAGGCGATCCGGATTGATCAGTTAAAATTGACGCTCGATAATCGGGTTCCCTTCGATCGATCCCAACCCCGACAGACCGATCGATCGCTTCCCCGGCAACAAACCTAGTAGCGGTGAAACTCGATATTCGGGCGGGGAATAGAAATCATTTTACACTTTTCGATCGAACTCTGTCGCGAGGAGTTCGGGAGTGGGAGCGGATAGAGCCTTTTGTCGATCGATCGATCGAGCTTCCGAGGAAAGCGTTTCGGATCGAGTTCCGGAGTCTTCCGTTAACGTCCGATCATTCTCTCTCGATCGAAATTTGTCTAACAACTTAAAAAATCTTTCAAATGCCCTTTGTTCATTGCCACAATATAATAAGATAATCTTTGCCCAAGAATTAGAGGTACGAAGATTATATTTTTTCTCTACGAACTCGTGAAAATGTTCATAAAAATCAATTTCCGCTTCTGTCGGCTCGATTTCCATCTCGCGTCTAGCGGTTTTATAACCCTCCAAAAATATAAATAGATCACTAATCGATGGACTGCCTATGTACATTCCTGGACGAGCTTTGATTTTTTCTAAAATCTCGAATATTCCTGTTTTTTTTAACATACTTACCCTTTTATAGTTCACTTATAATAAATCCACCGGTCTGGCAATAAAAATCTTTGATCCAGTCTTCGCGATTCCTTCCAATATTGTCAAGATTATCGAAAACTAGCCCTCTCACCTCAACACCGTAATGTTTACCGTTTCTTGTAATTGCCTCGTTACCCCGACGCTCACTAACGATATACTCTTCCTTATCGCCTCGCTTTTGATAACCCCGATAATCGATTTCTAGCTTTAACAGAGTTGTCTCGATACCTTGGGAACCACACCACTCTATCATCGCCCTAGCGCAATCCTCGCATTCAAAAATCTCGAATTCCTCGATGATTTCAGCGACTCTCGCGTAAACTTCAGCATCGGTTAACTGGCTCATAGACAAATTATAGACGAAAAAAAAGGATGGCCGATCGGCCATCCCCGTCAATCTCTACACTACAACCGAATTAGTAGCGGCTGGCGTTGGGTTTGTGAACGATGAAGCTCATCGTTTGACACTGTTTGATATTGTCGAAACCGATCACGCGAATGTAGTAATCCGAATACTCGGTGCGGCACTCGCGAACTTCGTTGAGAACTTCTTGAGGGCTGTTAGCGTTGAAAAGGGGCAGTTTCCACAGAGTCCAGTGGTAATCGCGGGGGCTGGGATCTTTCTCGAACTCGACCGCGGGAATATAGCCCTGATCGAGCATATATTGGATCTGTTTGGCGATCTGTTGATCGGTCAGGGGGGGCAAGTAGGAGAGGGTTTCGTAACGCTTCTCTTTGGGTAATGTTTTCATGGGTGTCTGTCTTCCTTATGAATCTGGTGTATCCTCGACATCGGGGTTGAAGTCCGATGTTTCCAATGAACTGAACGATGAAGTAGTTCGCGTGAGACGTTCCAACAGTTGCCGGCGATGATCGGTATTAGCATTAATGATTCCCGTCTTTACCATCTCCGGGAGAAACTCTAAAACCTGTTCGGCCAGATGTTCCCTAACCGTCATGATCCGCAAAACTAACTCTTTATTCTCGGTCATCAATCCCTCGATATACGCTTCCCCATCCTGAATCGAATGGCTAGAAGTATAGCTCCTCAACCAGAGGGAGAGGGGGGGATTGGTTTCCGATAATTGATCGATAATCGTGCGAACCGCCTGGTAAGTCAGGTAGCTTTGTAATACTTTCGCCGTATCTTCCGCAACTTTTTTTGGATACATTTTATACAGTTTTCAGTTATTAAGGGTAGACAGTTATCGGTATTGAAATTCTAGCGATACTCTCCCGATCCGGGACAAATCCGCGCGATGGTTTTTTACCGATAACCGTGACCCCTTTCCCTGAATACCTGTCTTAGAGAGTATCCATCGCCTCGAACTCGAATTTGATCTCTTTCCAGAGTTCGCAAGCGGCGGCGAGTTCGGGACTCCAGCGGCAAGCCTCGCGGATAACGTCGTTACCTTCGCGGGCCAGCGAGCGACCTTCGTTACGAGCTTGGATACAAGCTTCAAGGGCGACACGGTTCGCGGTAGCACCGGGCGCGTTACCCCAGGGGTGGCCGAGGGTTCCACCACCGAACTGTAAGCAGGAATCATCGCCGAAGATTTCCACGAGCGCGGGCATGTGCCATACGTGGATACCACCGGAAGCGACGGGCATTACGCCGGGGAGAGAAGCGTAGTCTTGGGTGAAGAAAATCCCGCGGGCGCGATCTTCTTCCACGTAGTCTTCGCGCATCAGGTCAACGAAGCCCATCGTGATGCCGCGTTCGCCTTCGAGTTTACCGACGACGGTTCCGGAGTGGAGGTGATCACCACCGGAGAGACGTAAGCACTTGGCGAGAACGCGGAAGTGGATACCGTGGTTTTTCTGACGGTCGATAACGGCGTGCATCGCGCGGTGGATGTGGAGCAGTAGGCCTTTATCGCGGCAGAATTTCGCCAAGCTGGTGTTGGCGGTGAAACCACCGGTGAGGTAGTCGTGCATGATGATCGGGGTTTTGATTTCGGCGGCGAACTCGGCCCGTTGCATCATCTGCTCGCAGGTGGGAGCGGTCACGTTCAGGTAGTGACCTTTCACTTCGTTGGTTTCCGCTTGGGCTTTCTCGATCGCTTCTTGTACGAAGAGGAAGCGGTCGCGCCAACGCATGAAGGGTTGAGAGTTAATGTTCTCGTCGTCTTTGGTGAAGTCTAGACCGCCGCGGAGACACTCGTACACGGCGCGACCGTAGTTTTTCGCCGAGAGACCGAGTTTCGGTTTGATGGTACAACCGAGCAGGGGACGACCGTATTTGTTGAGTTTGTCACGTTCGACGGTGATCCCGTGCGGGGGGCCTTGGAAGGTTTTGACCAGGGCGACCGGGAAGCGGATATCTTCCAGACGCAGGGCGCGCAGGGCTTTGAAACCGAACACGTTCCCGACGATCGAGGTCAGGATGTTGGTGACGGAACCTTCTTCAAAGAGATCTAAAGGATAGGCGACGAAGCAGAAATACTGGTTGTCTTCGTTGGGTACGGGTTCGATGTCGTAGCAACGACCTTTATAGCGATCGAGGTCGGTGAGGTTATCCGTCCACACGGTCGTCCAGGTACCGGTCGAGGATTCCGCCGCTACCGCCGCGCCGGCTTCTTCGGGGGGAACGCCAGGCTGGGGAGTGACCCGGAAGCAGGCCAGAAGATCGGTATCTTTGGGGGTGTAGTCGGGGGTGTAGTAGGTCAGGCGGTAGTCCTTTACACCGGCCTGGAAACCTTTAGATTTGGCTTGCACCATCGGGATTATTCCTCCATAAACTGCATGAATTAGTCACACTTGTAAAATCTAGCCGTCGATCGACCCAGATTTTTTGTTAAGCCCCTTAGCTCCTGGTTGACCTCGAAGCTGAGGGTCAATTTTCACTAATGGTTTTTTCCAAGTGTTCATCTTAACACGAACTTTAGATTATTCTGACAAATTTTTTCCCCGTTGTACCGGCCCCGAGATTGTTTTTTTTTCTCGCGCCGATTAGTTTCTCTAATACTCCCTTTACATTTCTTATTGTCGATACACAAAAAGCGAAAAAAGACAACATAAATTTATCAGATAACGGCGAAAAAGCCCGCCCTATCTGACTCTAGGCGAATACACTTAGTAGCGAATCGGCAAAAGCTATCGATAGCTTTACCGACCGAACTTTCCGTTGAATCGCCTGTCACTCCGTTGTTTTTTCGGTTTTAAATTGTTAACAAGGATAGGTTTAAATACTCATCTACGAACTCGATAAAATCACAGTTCTCGATCGACTTCAGTAAACCGGTCCCCGATGAGAGATTCTAAATTCTCGATTCCTCCCAACTCCTAGCTTCTGACCCCTCACTCCTCGAACTCACCCGGTACCATTTTTATTCGCCCCGTTAAAATGACGACGTTCGGGAAAAAGGGTGAACAACAATTGATTGATATACACTTTCCCGACCACGGATTGATCCGGGGCGGATTCCTTGACCGTGGACGCTTCCTTAACCGTAGATGCCGAGGGTTGAACTTCCGGCGCGACCTCGCTCACGGTTTCCGTTTCCGGGGCCGCCGGGATTTCCTCTTCCCAGAAATCTTCTTCCGCGATCGGCTCGGGTTCCGGCGCGACCGGTGCCGGCTCCCGGATCGCGGACACCTCGATCGTCACCTGACGCGAGGTATCGCCGATGAGAGAGCCGGAGGGAACGATCGTGTCGGGATCGATCGAGGCGTTATAGATCGTCGTCGTCGAGCCGATACAGGCGTTTTGCCCGATTTCGGAGCGACCGACGATTAACACCCCCGTTCCCAGAATCGCCCCCGCTCCCACCGAGATCACACCCTGATACGCGTTCAAAATCGTTCCCATGCCCACGCAAGCGCCCGCGCCGATGACGATCCGACTATCGGGGGCCGCTTTCAAGATCGCCCCCGGCGCCACGATCGCGCTCTCGTGAACGATCACGTCGCCATTCACGTAGAACTCCGATAGGCTGGCCGGTTGAACGGGAGATAAGGACATAACGAAAGCGGGGCTAGTGAAAGGTTACGGGGACGGGGCCGATATATAGCACGTTAGAAAGTGACCATTCACTACAATCTATGCTACGAGCCACGGCGATCGGGAAAGGTCGATCGATAGGCGGACTATCTAGCACCTTTCCGAGAACGATTCACCGATGACTATGCTAGGGGCGTTGGATAACGGTTTCGAGAACGCGTTTTTTCGCTTTGGTGTCGATACCGATCAGGCGCACGTATTCCCCGGCGTGATCCCGTAAACAGGCTTCTAGCGCGGAAATCACGTCGGATTCGCGGGGACTGTCGATCGGGCTACAACTTTGCCAGGAACCGGTTTTAAAACGGCGTTTATCGGCGTGTTCGCTCCCGATCTTGTAGCCTTGGGCGAGCAGGGAACGGATCTGGGCGATCGTTTCCGAGGTCAGGGTACTGGTGAGGGTCGCGGTTCCGCCGCCGGACGAGTAGCTAGATCCGGAGTAGCTTTTAAAGCTCGGTTCGGAAACCGGGGCCGCCGCTTTCGCCGAGCCGTTACTCGCGGTCGAACCGTCGGGACGTTGGATAACGGTTTCGAGAACGCGCTTTTTGGCTTTGGTATCGATTCCGAGTAAACGCACGTACTCGCCGCTATGCTCTCTCAAACAAGCTTCGAGCGCGGAAATCACGTCGGATTCGCGGTTACTATCGATCGGGCTACAGCTTTGCCAGGAACCGGTTTTAAAGCGGCGTTTATCCGCGTGTTCGGTGCCGATCTTGTAACCTTGATTGAGCAGGGAACGGATCTGGGCGATCGTCGCCGAACTGAGGGCGGCGCTCGAACCGATACTAGAAGCTTTCCCGTTAGAAGAGGGCGCGCTGTAACTCGAAGAACCGTTGTTCGAGGGGCTGTAGCCCTCGCCGGGGCGCTGGATAATCATTTCCACGGCCCGTTTTTTGGCGATCGGGTCGATACCGATCAGACGGATGTATTCATCGCCGTGTTCGGCTAGTAAGCTCTCTAGCTCGCGGATGATCGCCGATTCACTTTTCGATTCGAGCGACGGTCCGGTTAACCAGGAACCGGTTTTAAAACGGCGTTTATCCGCGTGTTCGGTACCGATCTTGAAGCCTTGCGCCAACAGGGAACGCACTTGCACGGAGAGATCCGACGAGCCGTTACCGTTCCCGTTGCTATGGCTGGGCGCGTGAACGGCGGTGGTGGTGCGGGAGGGTTCTCCGGGGACATCCTCGGGACGTTGCACGATCATTTCCAGAACGCGGCGTTTCGCGCCCGGATCGACCCCGATCAGGCGGACGTATTCCCCTTGAAGTTCTCTAAGAGAGGTTTCTAGAGACGCGGCGACCTGATCCTCGCGGGTACCCTCGATAAATCCGGCGCTTAACCAGGAACCGGTTTTAAAACGGCGTTTATCGGCGTATTCGAGGCCGATTTTATAACCTTGGGAGAGAAGGGAACGAACTTGCGATCGAATGTTTGTATTTAAACTCATAGGTGTCACCGAGTTACTATAGGAAGTCTCGTTAGCGGTGTTTGTAACGGGTTCGGAACGGACGACGCGGGGAGATTTAGCCGAGGCCGCTTCGACCTCGCCGATGGCGACGATATGACGGGCGAAAGCCCGA
This sequence comes from Pannus brasiliensis CCIBt3594, assembly GCF_036688125.1. Taxonomy (NCBI): domain Bacteria; kingdom Bacillati; phylum Cyanobacteriota; class Cyanophyceae; order Chroococcales; family Microcystaceae; genus Pannus; species Pannus brasiliensis. Next base: position 32,337 of record NZ_JBAFSM010000047.1, read on the forward strand.
TCGGCCTCCGTAACGTCGGGAAGGCGATCGGCCTGTTGTTGACTGGTGATCACCGCCCCGGAGGGAACGAATTTGCCGGCCGCGATCTCCACGTCTTGAATCAGGGCGTGCATCATCACGATACAGTCCGCGCCGACGCGAGCGTTGAAGACGGTCGATCGAAAACCGATAAAACATCGATCGCCCACGTAAGCGGGCCCGTGGACGAGCGCTAGATGGGTAAGGCAGACCCCTCGCCCGATCCAGATGGAATATTCCCGTCCGTCGTCGCCGACCACCCGGCTTTTTTCCAATCCGTGCATGACGACCCCATCTTGAATGATGCTGTCATCGCCGATGTAAAAAGGGGTTCCCTCGTCGGCGCGGATGGAGGTACCGGGGGCGATCGACACTCGCGACCCGAGCCGGATATCCCCGGACGGGGACGAGAACGAGCGAAGTTTAACGCTTTCCTCGACAACGCGCGGTTCCGCTGGTGGTTTCGTTCGTTTTCTCGAACCGGCCGCCGCCGTGCGGGCAGACATACTGAGTCCTCCTTACATGAACAGGCTCTCTAACGAGCCGATGGATGGCGAATTCGGGCGGAGAAACCTTCCCGGATCGATCGGGCGAGTCCAGTTTATCTCCCTCGAAATTCGTCTTTTTTGCTGTAGATCAAGCGATTTTCTACGGTTATCGTGTCGATAATCCCCACCACCATCGCGTCGAGAGGGCGATTGTCGAAGCCGTCCTCGATCCGGGCGGCTCCCCCTCGCGAAACTAGCACCCATTCGTTAATCCCGGCCCCGACAATATCCCCGGCGACTTCGTATTTCGGCAGGAGTTCGCCGCGCGCGTCGATGAATTGCAGGAGCAGTAATTTCACTCCCGTCATACTGCGGGGCTTAACGGTACTAACGACCGTGCCACAAACTTTGGCGATTTGCATCGAATTTGCTTACCCGGGGGTTAGATTCTTCTGAGCGGTTGGGGGTTCACCGATTCGCGAAACTGCTCGACCGCTTCCGTGTACCGGATGGGCAGAACGTATTCTAAGTTTTCGTGGGGACGGGCGATGATATGGGTCGAGAGAACCTGACCGCCTTTCACCCGGTTCGCGGCGGCCTCGATTCCCGCGGAAACGGAAGCCTGTACTTCCGATACGTCGCCGCGCACGATGACGGTGACGCGACCGCTCCCGATTTTCTCGTAACCTACTAAAGTCACGCGGGCGGCTTTCACCATCGCGTCAGCCGCTTCGACGACGGCGGGAAACCCTAACGTTTCCACCATTCCTACTGCGATCGACATTATTCTTGTCTCCTAATAATTTTTCATTAAGCCTGATTATCGGCTAGATCGCGCCCTGATTCTTCCGCCCTAATAGGTTCGGAACTGCTCTACTTCTTCGGTGTAGCGAATGGGCAGGACGTATTCCAGGTTCTCGTGGGGACGGGCGATGATGTGGGTCGAGAGGACTTGACCGCCGTTAACGCGATTGGCCGCGTCGATCCCGGCGGAAACGGAAGCCTGTACTTCCGACACGTCGCCGCGAACGATGACGGTGACGCGACCGCTCCCGATTTTCTCGTAACCGACCAGGGTCACGCGGGCGGCTTTCACCATCGCGTCAGCCGCTTCAACGACGGCGGGAAATCCGAGGGTTTCGATCATTCCTACAGCAATTGGCATTTTTTTGTTCCTCGCTTATCAAGCCGAACGATAGAAGGTATGTTGGTTCGTGTTATCAATTTTGTTTTCAGTCAAATCTTGTTCGGGATACTCCCGCTAATCTCGCTCGCGTGGCGGTCGGGATTTTTTTGTCAAGATAGTTAGACCATCCCGAATTGTATCTCGAATGCGACCGTTTTTATTCACGAATTCGATTCGCGATCTCGGGCCGCTTAAAAATTTGACGGGTGTAGCAAAATTATCAACCTAGAAAAAGCATAGGAAACAATGACCCCTTTGACAATATAAAATATCATGATGATTTTTAATCTGACCGTTAATCAAACTTAATCAATCGTTACCGATCGCGGGCGATCGCCCCGCCCGTCTCCCGATCGATCCCTAGAATCCCCGTCGCTCCTAGATTCGGGCGATTTTTCGCCGCTCGATCCCCGCGGGTTCCCTCTCGGGATAGAGGCACCGGGAAGACGGTTTCTCGCGAACTCGGACTGTTTTATAATTTTTTTATACTAATTTTTCAAAAAGCGCGGGTCTTCCGGGGAAAATCGAGAGAATCGGCGGTCTAGTCAGTTCTGGCGCGCTTTCGTACGGGGTCGATCGGGAAAGTTACCCCGCTCTCCGCGCCGGCGTACAATGACGGAACCGGCCCGATCGAACGGTCTCTCGATCGGGTTCCCCTTCCCCTATCTCGATCGGCGAGAGACGGGCGACGCTGACCCGCATCCACCGCCCGATAGATTTCCCACGCGAGATCGTTCCTAAATTTTCTTAAAATGAGAGATTTATTCCTGTATTCCTGCTGGTTGATTCCCTTTTACGGTTTGCTCGGTTCGATTTTAACCCTGCCGTGGTCGTTGGGGATTATCAGTCGCACCGGGCCGCGTCCGGCCGCTTACGTTAACTTATTCATGACCGTGCTGGGGCTGGTTCACGGCTCGATCGCTTTCCGCCAGATCTGGCAGAGACAAACCGAGCAATTATCCTATCACTGGGTAACGGTGGCCGATCTGAACCTGTCGCTATCGATCGAACTTTCCCCGGTGAGTCTCGGCGCGCTGGAAGTGATCACCCTGATCAGTCTCCTCGCCCAGATTTACGCGCTGGGCTACATGGAAAAAGATTGGTCTCTGGCGCGATTTTACGGGTTAATGGGCTTTTTCGAGGCCGCGCTCGGGGGGATAGCCTTAAGCGATTCCCTATTCTTGAGTTACGCCCTGCTAGAGATGTTAACCGTCTCCACTTATTTATTAGTCGGTTTCTGGTACGCGCAACCCCTCGTGGTAACGGCCGCGCGGGATGCTTTTTTAACCAAGCGCGTCGGGGATATTATCCTCTTGATGGGGTTGGTCGCGCTGTCCAGTGACGGGGCGGGATTAAGTTTTTCCCAGTTAGAGGTGTGGGCGAATACATCTCCTTTGCCTACTCTGACGGCGACGTTAATCGGTCTCTCGCTGATCGCGGGGCCGACGGGGAAATGCGCCCAGTTTCCGTTAAATTTATGGCTCGATGAGGCGATGGAGGGGCCGAATCCGGCGGGTATCCTCCGGAACTCGATCGTCGTTTCCGCGGGGGCTTACGTTTTAATTAAACTTCAGCCGGTATTCGCCCTGTCGCCCTTCGCGTCCGACGTGCTGATCGTGCTGGGAACGGTGACGGCGATCGGGACTTCTTTAATGGCACTGTCCCAGATCGATATTAAACGGGCGCTCTCCCACTCCACCAGCGCCTATTTAGGGTTGGTTTTTATCGCGGTCGGGTTGGGTCACGTCGATATCGCCCTCTTACTACTGTTCTCGCACGCGATCGCCAAAGCGTTACTGTTCATGAGCGCGGGTTCGCTGATCCTGACCACCAGTAACCAGAATATTACGGAGATGGGGGGCATCTGGTCGCGGATGCCGGCGACAACTACCGCTTTTCTCGTCGGATCGGCGGGAATGACGGCATTAATGCCGATGGGGATGTTCTGGACGATGCGACGCTGGTTGAGTGGCGCGTGGGAGGTGGATTGGTGGTTATTGGCGGTATTGGTGTTCGTCAACGGGTTGAGCGTGCTGAACCTGACGCGGGTGTTCCGTCTGGTCTTTTTGGGAACTCCCCAGAGTAAAACCCGACGGACTCCGGAAGTGGGTTGGCCGATGGCTTTGCCGATGGTGGGATTAACGTTAATCGCTCTGCTCGCCCCGATCGTACCGATCGGCTGGAATCTCTGGTTATCGCCGACCGCGCCGTTGTTGGAGAATGAGAGTTCGATCGCCCGTTTCGGTTTACCGATTTTACTCGCGTCGGGAGTTATCGGGGTACTGGTGGGTTCTCGGATGGAATTACGACGCGCTTGGGCGCGGCCGACCGGGTTATCGTTGCGATTTTTACAGGATCTTTTCGCCTACGATTTCTATCTCGATCGGATCTATCAGGTGACGGTGGTGTGGATGGTGGCGACGTTATCGAAGGTGACTTCGTGGATCGATCGACATATTGTGGATGGCGCGGTCAATCTGGTTAGTTTGGCGACGATTTTTAGCGGGAACGCGTTGAAGTATAACGTGTCCGGGCAATCGCAGTTTTACGTGTTAACGATTCTCGTGGGAGTCGGTTTCCTTCTGTGGGCGGTTTTGAACGGTCAGTGGTCGGATACCGCGGTCACTCTCCGGGAAACGGTCACGAATTATTGGTCTTCGTTAATCGGTTCGTGATCGGGTTCGATCGATTTTTCTAACGGGGAGAGGGAGAGATCGGATCTTCCTCTCCTCGATTTTTATCGGGATTACGGCTACCGGAAAACATCCTCTAGGGTTTCCGCGTCGAGAATCCGATCGGCCCAGGTTTCTAATTGTTCGATCGAGGCGGAGGTTAGTCGGGTTTCGATCGATTCCGGTAATGAGCCGAACCGCTTCGTCAAAAATCGCCGCAGAAGGGCTATTCCCTCTTCTTGCCGCCCTCGTTCAAGACCCTGTTCCATCGCGAGCCGTTCTACCGAAAGGACGTAGCGCATCTTAACATTCCTCTCTAGTTCCGTAATTTCCGTCCAGAGTTGTTTTTCTAATTCGGGGGGTAATCGCATCAGCCAGTCGATCACCGCGAACAGATCGAGAATCCTCTGCTTATCCCAATCCCTCTCGTATAATAGCTTGGCTAATCGCCATTTGGCGGCATAGCGCGCCTCGACATTCCGGCGGGTGGTTTTGGTTAACAGATGGGCGGCGGTGACGAGGGCGAAAGGATTGGGATTTTGGAGGAGTTCTTCCAGTTGCGGGGCGTAATCGAGCAATTTCACGCTGGGAAAGCTGATATTTACCCGACAGCCGAATCGTTCGTAGCCGAATTGTTCGGGTCGCCAGTTAGCCCGTTCGTCGGCGAGGACGGCTAGGGTAACGATCGGTCGTCGATAGCGATCGTACAGTCGATAGTTATAGATAAACAATCGTTCGGCGAAATCCCGATCGAGTTGCCCCTGAATTTCGACGTGGATATACACCCATTGGGAACCGTCGGTGAGGGTAGCGACTTCGACAAGGCGATCGACCCGTCGTTTCCCCAGTTCCGCGTCGCGCGCGATTTGGGCGAGTTCTTGATCGAGGAAGGTATGGGGTCGCGTCCAGTCGATACCCGCGTGGGCGAGGGGAAAGTAAAAGGCGAGAAATTCGGGTAGATACCGTGTTAGGGCATCTTTCCAGGGGCTATCGTAGTCATCTAGATCGGTCGTTTCGGTCATCCATGTCGCGGGAAGTTTTTCTTAATTTCGATCTTAGGGTAGTTAAGAAAAAACGGGGGAGATCGTTCCTGGAATCTTCAAAGATAGCCCCGCATTTAATTAAGTCACGACTCAGAGGGTTGTCCAGATATAGCCGCTTGAAACAGTAGGATGTCATCGTCAACACAAACCACTTCCACTTTTCCATTATTGACATAAAAAATCCCTATTCGTTTTTGGGAGTCATTATAAAAACAGATTTCTACTCCATCAGCTTGAGAATGCCACGATGATTGATATAAAATTGCCTCAATAGAAAAGTTCTTTCGCAAGATATTTCGACACCATGCTTTTCGCTGACTATTCCATTTATAACCATTCGATTTCAGTAAATTCTTAATCATGAGAGTAGGTTTAGAATTTTTTCCTAGTTGATTACCTATTTCAATATTGATATATCGTTCGACATCAACGAAAGGAGGATAATCATTCCAGTCCAAATCTTCTAGGTTTAGATTTTGTAGAAAAGGGGACTTATTATTACTTTCGGTGATAATGTATAGTTTTTCGATCGCGCGAGTCATCGCTACATAAAAGAGTCGGCGTTCTTCGGCGATGATTTCATCGATATGTTGACCGAAAATTCTTGTAAATACCCAATTCGGATGAATTAACGGGTAGGAATTCGCCACGGCATCTAAAATAATAACAACCTGTTTTTCTAATCCTTTATACTTGTGCGGTGTGGCGATAGTTACCCGCTCTCTTAAATCTTGCGAAAGATAGCGTCGTATATTTTCTAAAAAATTGTCTAAGCTATTGTTACCATTTACATACCAGCTTACCGTATTTTTGCGATTGAGTAAAACTACTTCTTGATTGTCTTTACCGCTCTTTTATCACTCTAGGGTCGGGGAAGATAGAAACCTCGCGGAAAGAT
>NZ_JBAFSM010000048.1:0-36237 GCF_036688125.1 Pannus brasiliensis CCIBt3594
ATGGGGGGGATGAGGGAGATAATAAATATTACTTGATCTCCCGACTCCTGGCTCCTGGCTCCTGACTCCTGGCTCCTGACTCCTGACTCCCGACTCCTGACTCCTGACTCCTGACTCCCGACTCCTGACTCCTTTCCGACAAGAGATTTTCGCCGGGGGTATTAGCCGTGACTCCACTCGTCGCGGGGAGGGAGCTCGCGGCCGGTCGCTCTCGATCGGGAAAACCGCTCCCGCGGGTCCCCGGACACATCGGTGACGGCCGCTCGCGTCCGACGGATTCGGGAGATAGCCCGGCAAACCTCGGCGGGTAAGTTTTCCCAAGAGAGAGGGTAATAAACGCCCAGATCTCTCTCGAATACTTCTTGAATTTTCATTAAGGCGCGCTCGGCGTTTCGGTAGTTTAGTTCCTGGGTAGAGACGAGCGGGGAGGAAGAGCGGAGCGGGTCGCGCCGGACGGCGGCGATTCCCTGACGGGTGGCATTCTGGATCTGCTCCCTGTATTTCTGGAGGGCGATCGCCTTCTGGTGGTGTTTGCCTTTCTGACTGGAGGCGTACAGGGGGGGTAAGCGGTTCAACGCGTAGGTCGCGACCTCCACCCGATCGATATAATGCGTTAGAGAGGGGGGATAGGCTCGCAGTTGACGATCGATCTCCTCTCTCACCAATTCTTCCATCACGTTCAGATGGATTTTCGGTAAATTCTCTTGTCTATTCATGGGGGTAGCCACTCCTGTAGGGTGACGGCGATCGCGCGAGCGATCCGACCGAAGGGGTTCTCGGCGCTCGATCGATAATATCCGTATCCGTATTCAAGCGGAGGTCTCTCGGAAATCACTTTCTCTTTCTTATAACACTATATAGATCTTTCCGAGAAAACTAGGAACCCCCCTCGCGAAAACGTAAAAATTCATCAAAACTTTACGGAACCCGTGAAAAAGTTCATCGAATCCTGACAATCGATGAAAAGCTGAAAACGCGCGAATACAGCCCGTACCGGCATTCTTTCCCGATTATCACGCTTACGGTCGCGTCCGGGAAAGCCGATTCGAGCCAAACTATCCGGGGCGAGCTTAATCGAGCGACTGTCGTTCCCCGGCGAGAGCGATGGCCTCTTCGACCACCTTCACCACGTTCTCGTAAGTTATCTCCTCGTCGAGCGACATCCGGTATTTATCCACGAGCAGAGATTGCAGGCGCTTCATCGCCCCTATATGGGGGAGTAATACCTTACGGAGAGCCGAGCGGAAGGTCGGAACGAGATTGTCCCAACCGACCGGATCTAGATCGGCGAGATTGCGGGCGATCAGCCATTCCTGTAGTTCGAGGAGGGCTTTTTTCGCGGTATCGGTGCCGGGTCTCCCGGTCAGGGGGATTTCTTTGCGGATCGGGTCGCGTTGGACGGCGGCGATCGCCTGACGCACCGCGGTCTCGATATTCCCTTTCAGTTTGGTCGTGCCGGCGAGTTCTTGGCAGTTTTTCCCCTTTTCCGTGGAGGCGTAGAGCGGGGGGAGCCGGTTGAGCGCGTGGGTGGCCACGTCGATCGGGTCGATATAACGGGCTAGATGTCGGGGAAGACGCTTGAATTGACGCTCGATCTCCCGTTCTACCAGAGGTTCCATCACGTTCTGATAGATACGAGAAACGGAGGCCGGACGGGAAGAGGTCGGCGTTTCTAGATTCATCATGGAAATGCGGATGCGGTAAGTGGATTCGCGGAGATATATCCAATTCAAGGGTAATAATCCGTTCGGAAATTGAAATCCGTGTATTTACGGAAATTCTCGCGAACCGAACCCGTCTCTCGAAGGTTCTCGATCGCCCGGCAATTTCCCGAGTGCCGCGTCGGGTGGTCGGACCGGCCCGCGCCCGTCTCTCGAAGGTTCTCGATCGGTGGGATAATGGGAGATCGCCGCTCTAGGAGGAATCGATCGATGCGACTGTCCCAGCTACTCTTCGTCACCCTGCGAGAAGATCCCGCCGAGGCCGAGATCCCCAGTCATAAACTGCTCCTGCGCGCGGGCTACATCCGGCGGATCGGGAGCGGGATCTACGCGTATTTACCGCTCATGTGGCGGGTATTGCAGAAAATTTCGGCGATCACCCGCGAGGAGATGAACGCGGCCGGGGCGAACGAGTGTTTACTGCCGCAGTTGCAACCGGCGGATCTGTGGAAAGAGTCGGGACGCTGGGATACCTACACCAAGGCGGAAGGGATCATGTTCTCCCTGCAAGACCGCCAGGAACGGGAACTCGGCCTCGGGCCGACGCACGAAGAGGTGATCACGGCGATCGCGCGCGACACGATCCGTTCCTACCGACAATTACCCGTCAATCTCTATCAAATTCAAACTAAGTTCAGAGACGAAATCCGTCCCCGCTTCGGATTGATGCGGGGACGCGAGTTCATTATGAAGGATGCCTACTCCTTTAATGTAGACGAAAATTGTCTCGAAAAAACCTATCGCGCGATGGATACCGCGTATCGAAATATTTTCTCGCGATGCGGTCTGGCGTTTCGCGCCGTAGAAGCGGACTCGGGGGCGATCGGCGGTTCGGCCTCCCAGGAGTTCATGGTGCTCGCGGACGCGGGGGAAGATGAAGTCCTTTATACCGCGGATGGACGGTACGCCGCGAACGTCGAGAAAGCCGTCTCCCGGCCCGCGGACGCGGTGGATTCCCCTTTCGGGCGATTCGAGCGACGGGAAACGCCGAACACCGACTCGATCGGGTCTCTGGCGACTTTCCTGGACTGTTCGCCGACGGCGATCGTCAAAAATGTTCTCTACGAAGCGATCTACGATACCGGACTCGTCTTGCCGGTCCTGGTATCGATCCGCGGCGATCGGGAAGTGAACGAGGTGAAGCTACAGAACGAACTGACCCGAACGGCCGCCGCTCGCGGCGCGAAAACGATCCTCTCGCTGAAAATTCCCGACGCGGAGACCGCGGCCCGCTGGTTATCGCGTCCGTTACCCTTCGGTTATCTCGGTCCCGATGTCGGCGATGATTTTTTGAAAAAAGATCCGGCGATCGCCCCGAAATTCGAGCGGATCGCCGATAAAACGGTTATAGAGCTTAAAAATTTCGTTACCGGGGCGAATGAAACCGGTTTCCACGTGGTCGGGGCGAATTGGGGGAAAGAGTTCCCGTTACCCGATCGGGTGGTGGATCTCGATAAAGCGCGTCCCGGCGATCGGGCCGTCCACGATCCGGAACAGTTCCTCGAAAGCGCCCGCGGCATCGAGGTGGGTCATATTTTCCAATTAGGGTATAAATATTCCCGGGCGATGGGCGCGAACTACACCAACGAGGCCGGGGAATCGGTTCCCCTCTGTATGGGGTGTTACGGGATCGGCATCTCCCGTCTGGCCCAGGCCGCGGTGGAACAGTCCCACGATAAAGACGGGATTATCTGGCCGGTGGCGATCGCTCCCTATCAGGCGATCGTGGTTATTCCCAATCTAGCCGACCCGGAACAGGTTCGGGTGGCCGAGACGTTATATACCGAGTTAAATCGGGCGGGAATCGAAACCCTACTCGACGATCGCGACGAACGCGCGGGGGTGAAGTTCAAGGATGCCGATCTGATCGGCATTCCCTATCGCGTGGTCACGGGGAAATCGTTGAAATCGGGTAAGGTCGAGGTGGTGGAAAGAGCGAGTAAAAAAGCGGAGGAAGTACCGATCGACGGGGTGATCGATCGATTGCGGGCCGCGATCTCTCGCTAGGGTTAGGATGGGGGGAAAGTCCCCCCCTCTCTCTCAGGCGACCTCGATATCTTTGAGAGCTTGAAGATAGTGGAGGATTTGTTGATGTTTCGGGTTGCCTAGCCCGTAGAGACGGTTATAGCAGATACTGACGATCTCCCGGATATCCTCGACGAGATCCTCTTCGGGGCTGGATTCTTCCGGTTGATTGAGGATGATCACCCGGGCGCGGAAGAGATTGCACAGTCCGAAGATCAGATCGCTACAGAATCGCCCGAGACGTTCGGAGTTCGGTAAAACCAGACATTTCACCCGTCGATCGCAGATCATCTCCACCAGCCGGATCAGGCCGCGTCGTTGGTGCGTGATCCCGCTACCGATATCGCTGATGATCTCGTAGCGCTCGCCCTGTTGACGGCAAAAGGTTTCTAGGGCCCGCACCTGTCGATCGAGTTGATCTTGCTGTTCCGGACGGCTAACGCGAGCGTATCCGACGACCGAGGCGACCTCGGGTTCGGGTTCGCCGTGACAGTCGAGGATATCACTCATCCGAAAACGACGATGCCCCCCCGGTGTGCGGATCGAGATGATTTTGCCCTGTTGTTCCCACCGACGTAGGGTTTTCGGGCAAACTCCCAATAAATCGGATGCTTCCTTAATGGTAATAAAGTCAGTCCTATACATACGCTCGATCGGGTAAATGAAGATGGGAAGATTACGGGCGAAAATACCTAACTTTGTTCAAGTTATGCCCTAAAAGGTTCTCTAAAAGCATCGTTTTAGCTCCTTTTGTCCGAATTATACGGCCGAACCCTTCGCTAGAAATATCTCTTGCGATAGGAGTTGGGAAACAGAGACCGAGAATTCCGGGTTTTCACGTATCCGTGTTTACCGCCAGAGAAGGATGGGGCCGGGCGGACGATCTCCGGCACGTCGTTGAATTCCCGCTCTCACGATATTTTAGCCCTGGAAAAAAGGGAAAATTTCTCGACCCGCGCGCCGGACAAATCCATTCTAGCGCCGGGGTAAGTTCGTCCATCTTTCGGTCATTTTTTCTCGATCGAGGCGATCGAAACTCGCGGGAAACGAACGCTCCCGGAGCGCGGTTTCCGGGTCGGGGGTCGTCCCCGATCGATCTTGTAACCGGCTTTTCGGGCGTTATTCCGAGAGCGGGAAAGAGAGGAATCCCCGCCGTGCGATCTCCCGACCCCGGCGATTTTATGATTTTTTTAGTTTTCGATTATCCCGATCGATAGATAAAACGTCTAACTTTTGCCGATAACGATATAGGATTCGTCTAATTTTGCACAATTATTCTTAGATAAATTGGAATTATTATTATAAATATGTCCAATATTTCTGACAAAAATAAACTTAAAAAAACTTTCTTTTTTACACTTGTCATTTCTAATTATCTCCGTTATATTTTTCTTACAAGCCTAATCGAACAAGCGCCCGAGAATTGAATGGTTGTTACCTTTCCTCGCTCGGGCGTGTATAACTTGTAACATCGATCGATAGATGAGAAATCATGCTAAAAATAACCCGAAATCTAACCTATAACTCTCTGACTATGGGGGTTGTTCTCGCCGGTCTAGCGCTCGTATCTCCCGAGGCGAACGCGTCTACCTTACTTTCGGTTTTCCGGACCACGCCCATTACAGTCGATAATATAAGAGTCACCTGGCTATCCGACACGGGCTTAGAGGATCGGGATCGGGTTGACTTACTAAAATTTAGCGATCTAGAGTACCTGTTCCATTACTCGGCAAGGGGCGCGCTCAAGACATCGGGCGATCTTTCCTACAAGATCGAGATTCTCGATCCGAGCTATTATTTCTCGGGAGTGCAATTAGATTCCAATACATCGCGTCTCTACCAGTCGGTCAAGAAAGATGTGCATGGTTTATTGTCCTTAAATTCTGTGAATGGAAAGCCCGATTTTTTCGGAGATTTTTCTAACATTTTCGGTCAATTTACATCGCTGAATATCAAGAATTCTTTTACGCCAGGTCCGAATGGCAAGCTATTGTCCACGAGTAATCAATTCTTGTTAGCTCCTCGAACTCCCGTTCCCGAACCCGGTACGGTTCTCGGACTGCTCGCCTTGGGGGGAATCGGTTTCATCTCCAGGTTCCCGAAACAAAAGTAATCGTTACCGGTTCTAGGAAGATACCGATCGCTGTTTAGTTTAGAAAGAGTTTCATCCCGCTAAAAGTTAGGGCCTGCCAGCAACTAACTTTTAGCTTCCCTCCCCCCCGAACCCTAAGCCGTTAGGCATTTCAATGACTGACAAAGTTAGAGCCTGCCAGCAACTAACTTTTAGCTTCCCTCCCCCCGAATCCTAATCTGTTAGACATTTCAATGACTGACATCCAGATAAGGCGGGAAGTAGGGGACAGGAGAGACAATCGCGGAGAGAATTTAAACGCGGGACAGTCTACCAGAAAAACGCGTCATTTTTCTCATCGCTTAGATCTACGGGCTAAAAGCTATCCGTACTTTGAGTCTAGAAATCGGACATATCGTAACTGTATTCGGTCGCGCGCGGGTGCGAAGAGCGATCCCCGATCGATTCACGCGCGTGATATTACTGATCCCGAAACGATCGCCGACGGTACTCGGTAGCGCGGAACCCGTCTTCGGTTCGACAGCGAACCATAAAAATAACAGTTACCGGGACTAGGAAGACACCGATAACTGTTTAGTTTAGAAAGAGTGGGGCGATAACGGAAAGTTAGGGCCTGCCAGCGTTTAACTTTTCTCGTTCAACCCCGGATACCTTATCATAACGCTTTTGGGAAAAACGGAGCATCGGGCGATCGACCCGGCGCGCTCTCCCGGTCTGGCTTTACAATAAGAGCGATCGAGTGGTTTTACCGAGTCGAGGGCGATCGTGAGTTTTACCGTGGAACGGGAAACACCACCCCTTCGGGAAGACGGAACCGGGGCGATCCGAGTGGGAAAATCGAGAGTTCTCCTGGAATTGGTGATCCACGCTTTTCAAGATGGGGCTTCCCCGGAATCGATCGTCCGGAGATATCCGACTCTATTATTGTCCGACGTGTACACGACGATCGACGACTATCTCCGACATCGGGCCGAGATCGAGTCCTATCTTAGCGAACGCGAGCGGGTGGCGGAGTCGGTTCGTCAAAAATTAGCCACCGTGTTGCCCGATATAAGTGACATTCGATCGAGATTACTCGCGCGACAGTTTCGAGAACGATCCAAAACCGCGATCAATATGAACCCTGACAAGTCTCCGAGCGGTAACGAGTAAACTAAATAGGGTATCGCGATCGGCTATCCTGCTCGATCGACTCCCGAATTGTTAGGACGACTAAACAGATGGAGACACTCTACACCCTACCCGATGGCTCGTTAGCCCCTCAATGCCCGACGCTGATCGAGGACGATCGCACCGGGATGAGTCCCGAAACCCTAAAACGGGCGTTTCTCGATAATTTATTCTATTTACAAGGAATTAACCGCGCCAACGCCAGCCCCTACAACTATTACGTCGCCCTCGCCTACACCGTCCGCGACCGCCTTCTCCACCGGTTCCTGAAAACCGTCGAAACCTACAAAGAAGAAAAGGTTAAAGTTGTCTGCTATTTTTCCGCCGAGTTCCTCATGGGACGCTACCTCGGCAATAACCTCGTCAACCTCGGCATCTACGAAGAGATGAAACAGGCGATCGAGGAAATGGGACTCGATTTCGACGAGATAATCGAACAGGAACCCGATCCCGGCCTCGGAAACGGCGGTTTAGGACGACTCGCCGCCTGTTTTCTCGATTCCCTCGCGTCTTTAGAAGTTCCGGCGATCGGCTACGGTATCCGCTACGAGTTCGGTATCTTCCACCAGATGATCAAAGACGGCTGGCAGGTAGAGATCCCCGATAACTGGCTTAGATTCGGCAATCCCTGGGAACTGGCGCGTCCGGATGAAAGCGTCGAGGTAAAACTGGGCGGACACACGGAAATCTATCACGATGATAAAGGCAAAGATCGAGTACAGTGGGTTCCCGATCGCCGCATCCTCGCCATCCCCCACGATACCCCCGTCCCCGGTTACAAAACCAACACCGTTAACCCCCTGCGGCTGTGGAAAGCGGAAGCCAGCGAATCGTTCAACTTCGAGGCTTTTAACGCCGGACTCTACGATCAATCCGTCGCCGAGAAAATCGACGCGGAAACGATTTCCAAAGTCCTCTACCCCAACGACAACACCCCCGCGGGCCGCGAATTACGTCTCGCGCAACAATATTTCTTCGTGTCCGCGTCCCTCCAGGATCTCGTCCGCATTCACCTGAGAACCTACAAAACCCTCGATAACTTCTACGATACCGCCGCCATCCAACTCAACGATACCCACCCCGCGGTAGCGATCGCCGAGTTAATGCGTCTTTTGGTAGATGAAAACGGGCTAGATTGGGGCAAAGCGTGGGATATTACGCAAAAAACCTTCGCTTACACCAACCATACTTTAATGCCCGAAGCCCTAGAACGTTGGTCGGCGGATCTCTTCGGAAAACTCCTGCCCCGTCACCTGGAAATCATCTATCTGATCAATTACTTTTTCCTCTCCGATGTGCGGACGTGGTTCCCCGATAACGACGAACTGCTCGGGAAACTCTCGATTATCGAGGAATCCGGCTGGGGTAAACAGATCCGCATGGCTAACCTCGCCTGTGTCGGCAGTCATTCCATCAACGGGGTGGCCGCGCTACACACCGAATTACTCAAGAAAGACACCTTGAAAGAGTTCGCCATGCTGTGGCCGGAAAAATTCTTCAACAAGACCAACGGTGTCACCCCGCGGCGTTGGATCTTGCTGAGTAATCCGGAACTTTCCGCCCTTTTTACCGAGAAAATCGGCGAAAGTTGGTTAAAAGACCTGAACGAACTGCGTCAACTCGAAAAATACATCGACGATCCCGAATTTTGCGCCCGTTGGCGACAGATCAAACAGGATAACAAACGGCATCTCGCCGGTTATATCCTAAAAACCCGCAATGTCGAGGTAGACATCAACTCGATTTTCGACGTGCAGGTGAAACGGATTCACGAGTACAAGCGCCAACATCTCGCGGTCCTGCATATCATCGCTCTCTACAACCGGATCAAACAGAACCCGAATATCGATATCGTGCCGCGTACCTTTATCTTCGGGGGGAAAGCGGCGCCGGGATATTTCATGGCCAAGTTAATTATCAAGTTAATTAATTCCGTGGCCGAGGTGGTGAATAAAGATCCCGACGTGCGCGGCCGCTTGAAAGTGGTTTTCCTGCCGAATTTTAACGTTTCTCTCGGTCAGCGTATCTATCCCTCCGCCGATCTCTCCGAACAGATCTCTACCGCCGGGAAAGAGGCTTCGGGAACGGGAAATATGAAATTCGCCATGAACGGCTCGCTGACGATCGGCACCCTCGACGGCGCGAATATCGAGATCCGCGAGGAAGCGGGTCCGGAAAACTTCTTCCTGTTCGGCTTGACAGCGGAAGAAGTTTATGCTATGAAAGCGCGGGGGTACGAACCGATGCACTATTACCAGAATAATCGGGAATTGAAAGGCGTACTCGATCGCATCAAGAGCGGCTATTTCAGCCACGGCGACACGGAACTATTCCGCCCGATCGTCGATTCCCTGCTCTACGATGACCAGTATATGCTTCTCGCCGATTTTCAGTCCTATATCGAGTGTCAGGAACAGGTTAGCGAAGCCTATCGGGATCAGGACAAATGGACGCGGATGTCGATCCTCAACTCGCTCCGTATGGCTAAATTCTCCAGCGATCGCACCATCCGCGAATACTGCGAGGAGATCTGGAAAGTGAAACCGGTCAAGATCGTTTTAGAGGATTAACAAAATCCGGATTTTCCGGTGATCTGGAGGTCGGGCTTTCCTTCTCTTTACCCCCCCGAGGGTCGAGGAAAGCCCGTTTTCCGTCTCTGTCAAGCGATCGATCCCCACCGGATTTTCCGGGGAATCGCCCGCGGGAGTCCCGAGTAGCGTTTGATACTTCCGCGCCCGGAATGGGAAGACTAAAGATAGTTGACCCTAGGGGTTTTCCCATCTATCGAAACCATGAATCAGGCACAGCTTATCCATTCGGCTAAACAAGGGGATACCGACTCGCTCACCAAGTTATTGAACCAGAGTCTGTCCTCGCGACGGGTAGAGATTTTCGAGGCGGTGCTAGAGGAAGGTGTCCTGGTGCTGAAACTACGATCGCCCAAAGTCCCCAACCAGCATAAGCTCGTACCGTTCATATCGGAAGAACTCGGTACGTTGGGAATCCGGTCGATCGAGCGGGTGACGATCCACGCGTTCACGGGAGACGCGCCGCATCCCCTCTGGGAAAAATCGATCTCTCTCGATCGAGCGCATTCCCTCGTCAATCACGTCGCGAAAATCGATAGCCGCCCCACGATCGTCGAGGAAAGCGTCGAAAATGAGGCTATGGGAACTGAATTCGCCGAAAATACTGAAAATGGAGAGGTGTCTTACTCGCGAGCCGAGGATGAGACCGATTCGGAATCGGCGGAAAGCGAGACGAGCGAGCGAACGCCACCTTCTAGACGCGCGATCGAGGCGATACCGGAAAGGAATTCTGGGCGTTCCTGGCTATCTGTGGGCATGATGCTGGCTTTTCTGTCGATCGGCTTCGGTTTAGGGCTATTAACGGGCGATTATATCGGTTATCGGAAAGCGACGGGCGAACTCTCTCCCCCCGCGGGAGCGAACGCGCCCTCTCCATAAATTTCGGGGTCGATGACCTGATAGGATCGAGAGACTACCCCTCTCGCGAATTTTCTCGCTTTCGGGTTCTCTAATCATCGGATCTCCCCATGTCTATCGAAGAAGCTTTAAAACTCCTCAAGGAATACGGCTGTATCACCCCGTCGATCGCTCCCTCACCCGAACAGAAAGAAACCCTACGAAACGCGATATTACTCGTCAATCAAGGTTCTGAATATATCAATCTAGGAATCTGCGCCGATAGCGTCGAGGAAGGATTAAAAGCGTTACAGCAGTATCTTCTCGCGTTAGGATACACGGCGAAAATCGAACCCGTTGAATCTCCGGCGATCGAGGGCGCGATCTATCTTAAATACAGCACCAAAAAACAGAGTTATTATGTCGATTCCTACACCGGAACCTATCGGGGTGTCCTGATCTCTTGCCAGTCGGAAGACGATCGACTCGTGGGAACTTACGGACATTTTCCCCTCGATTTATTCGCTTAATTATCGATAAGAAATTCATCGAATTTTATCACTTCCGAATCGGGAAAACGGGTATCGAAACGGTAACTACTCACCGTTCCCGTTCCCGTATCGAGAATACTGAAAACCGTGATATCGTTACTGGCGATGTAGGGGAGCGATCGATTCATCCAATCCGTTAACGGGGCGAGATTCGGTACGATCGGATCTAAACCGTTCGGATTTCCCACTGCCGCGTAATTTTTATCCTTGGGAACGGGTCTTTTTTTGTCTCCTAAATGCGCCCCGTAGGAGTTGCCCACGTTAGAAGATTCGAGAAAATTCAGACCGCTAGAACTCGCGAAACGGTTCCAAAGATGGGAGTGTCCGTAGAAAACGAAATGCGCTCCAGCCGCTTCTAATAAAGGAATTAAATCGCGAATAATGTAATCTTTTTCTTTCGGATAATCGTACCGCACAGAGAGAATTTTTCCCGTTTCATCGGTTCGTATCGTGGCCACGGGATCGGTATAGGGGGGAACGATATTTCCCCCGAGGGTGTGCGGGGGATGGTGAAACATGACGATTTTAAATTTTGCTTGTTTATATTCTTCCCTTTGTAATTCTCGTTCTAACCATCGATATTGAGAGCTATCTTTTTCAATAGACTCGAAAATATGTTGACCGTATCCCCAGCGTTCTGGAGCGTTCAAATCCTCGGAATTCTCGGAATACCGCCCCCGATCGCCGGGTTCCAAGTTCGGAAAACGCCAGATATTGGTCACGTAAAGGACGATTAACCGGATATCGCCGAAAGTGATCGCGTAATATTTCGGGTGCGGTAAGGAAAAAATTTCTTCGTAGGTTTCGGTATTAAAGGCGTGATCGCGATACCAACGCTCGTCGATCGCTTCGGGATCGGCCGCGAATTTCCGGGCGATCGATCGGGGGATCGCGTCCTCGAACTGTTCGTTTAAACCGCGGGAAGTCGAGAAACGTCCCATCACTTCATGATTGCCGATCGCCGGAAAAATGGGCGCGTTCTGCAAAATTTCCCCACCGCGATAGATGGTTCTCGTGCCGTTTTTTTCGAGGAGATAATTAGCGCGACCTTGCAGACAGGGAAAAAACGCCCCACCCCGATTATCGTCGAACCATTCCGAGGCCCGATCGGCCACGTTAACTAGATCCCCCGCGTGAAATACCGCGTCCACCCGTCCGATCGTTTCTACCACTTTCTGTAAATTCGCGGCGGTCATCGGTTTTAGCTGATGATCGGAGGTGAGGAGAATTTTTACGGGAGTTCCCGTTTTCGGGGTCGGGGAAAGGAGATAGATATCGCTAGGAATCTCTTTATCTTCCTGAAAACTGGTAACTTGATAGGGGATTCTCTCCCCTTGTCGTAAATCGTTAATTACCGCCTCGTGTCGCCAGATATCCCGATCGATCACCGTTTCCGGAACGGGATCGATCGCCGAGTCGCGATCCTCGCGCGTCCGACTTAATTTTCGCGTCGCGGCGATCGAGAGATTTTCTAATTGCTCCCCGTATCTTACCCGATGCTCGGTTCCCGCGAACTCGGTAAACCAGACCACCCGGATCGAGTTCTCGGTAGGGAATTGCAGGAAGGGTTCGGTTAAAAGCTTGTCGATCATCGTTAGGGATTGCCGATCAGTCCGACTAATTTGGCCACGCTACCGATAATAGCGACCACTAAAGCGATTAAGATGCCGCGGTTCGTAAACTCCTGATTATCGACCCGTTTACTTAATCCATCGATTTTTTCCGATAGTTTAGCCTGTTCTATTTTGACATCGGCGATCTCTTTCTGTAAATTTTCCAATTTTTCATCGATCTTGTCGAATCTCTCGTCGATTTTATCAAAGCGTCGATCGAAACGGGCGAGAGCTTCTTCCAGGGTGATCGTGACCGTGATCGGGGTTTGGCTCATGGGACGGACTCGCGAGGGGCTACTCTCTATTATTATCGGCGAGATCGAGGGGGAGCGCGCTAATCCCCGATCTCGCCGGATAAATCTAGCTAAAAACCTCCTTCCATCGTCGTTTTCGCTTCAGTTCCGACGGGGGTGTGGCTAGATCGACGATTTTCTCCATCAGCCACGGGGCGAACTTCTGACACCAGAGGGCTAGATGACTTTGCCAACCGATGACGATTTCGGTTCTCCGATTCTGTAACCCCTCGATCAGTCCCTCGGCCACCCGTTCGGCCGGCATCGGTTTCAGCCAGCGGAAGAGAGCGAGATCCCGGATCATATCGGTATCGGTCAGGGTGGGCAGTAAAGCGATGACCTGGATGTTGTAGTCCCGCAATTCCGACCGTAAGGCTCGCGTGAAGCCTAAAAGGGCGAATTTCGTGGCCGAGTAGGTGGTCATGGTGGGCGCGGCGATCTGGCCCATGAGACTGGAGACATTGACGATCGTACCCCGTCGTCGGAGCGCCATGCGTCGGGCGATCGAGCGCGTGATCGCGTAGGTTCCCAACAGGTTCAGCGAGATCTCGTCCTGTACCCGCGAGAATCTCGATCGCAGGAAGGACGTTTGATGGGCGATCCCGGCGGCGTTGATCAGGAGATCGATCCCCCCGCACTCTTGCCACACGCGGGGGATCGTGCGGCTTACCGTTTCGGTTTCGGTGAGATCGAGGGGGAAAACGGTCGCTTTCGTCCCGTGGGTTTCGATCTCTCGGGCTACCTCCTTTAATCGTTCTTCGTCTCGGGCCACGAGGACGATCCGGGAGAGTCCCCGGCGCGCCAACGAGAGCGCGATCGCCCGGCCGATGCCACGGGAAGCCCCGGTTACAAGGGCGGTTTTTCCTTGCAGTTGAATCATAAATATTTCTCCGTTCGCGCGTGTACTAGGTTCCCGGCGTGCGACCGGGAAACTTCGGCGAGTAAGGTGCGAAAAAACTTGAAAGCTCCAGCAATGTTTTCGGAAGACAGGGAGGGAATTCTACAAGCCGGACAGGGTGGACTGTTTTTCTTCTGACGACCGGCTCCCGACTCCTATCATAGACGCGATCCCCGGACTAACTAGAAAGCGATCGAGGCGGAAAGAGAGGGATGGGATTGACGACAGCGCATGGGATGAATCCTCCTCACAGCGAGTTGATCACGAGAGCGCTCTTGTGCCTAGCGTAACGGATCGCTTTACAAACGACAACACTTTTTGCCAATCGTTCGGAAATCCCACCCGATCGGGTGAGGGTCGGTTCGAGAAGGCAGGAGGCAGGAGACAGAAGACAGGAGGTAAGAGGCGTTTAGCTATCAACTTTCCGTTATGAGCTTTCAAAATACGAGTTTTTTCGCTTTTTCTCTGGAAAAAAGAGACTTCTAATTGGCTTCGATCGGGCGAGGGTGAATTTTTTCCCAAAAAACAAAAGTGATCGGCGCGAACCGACCACTGATAACCGACAACTAGACTATGACTTGACACCGAAAACTTAACGAAGATGGAGGTAGGCGGCTTCGGCTTCCAACTGGCGAACTAAACTATCATCGCCCTGCGCCCTAGCGACTTCGAGACGGTGTTGTAAATTTCTCCGAAGGGTTTCCCGATGGGCGGCGGCCGCTTGTGTTAACATTTGCTGACGATTTTTGTTCATGGCGGACGGACTTTTAGCGACTTTTTTATCCTACTTCTCTACTATATCATTCTCGATGAAAAACGGTATCTTTAGATACAAAATGCAATATGAAGATTTATCAAGAGTCCGGGAGAAATCGGCGATCGGCAGGGAGGATCGGAACGGGAAAGGATCGACCTCTCGCGAAAGTGAGAGTGGAAAGTCAAACTCGACTCGTGACCTATGTATTCACAAATATTTTGCAAAAAATCAACGTTTTTGGACTTTATAAGCTTGTGATTTCTCCTTTCTCCTCCTGACTCCTGTACCGGCGTTCGGGCGTTTTCGACCCGATCGAGCGTCGATCGGGCTATTACCGGCGCGATTTAACGGGAAAGAGCTTTGACGGCCCGATTAGCGGACTCGATCGCCCCGTTGAGCGCGTTGATATGGTTTCCCACCCGGGCGATCGATGCTTTGAGATCCGCGGTATCGATCCCCGCGGTGTCTTCCGCGAGGGAGGAGATCGCCCCGGCGATCCCCTGTAGGGAATCCCGCGAATCCGTCAATCGAGGGTGTACGCTTCCCTGTACGAGATCGAGAAAATCCCGCGCGGATCGATCGAGTTCCCTGTCGAAATTCTCCGATTCGGTGGCTAATCGGGTAAACGAGTCGGCCGATTCTTGTAAAGTTCGCTGATTTTCGAGAATTTTCCCCGTTAACTGTTGGCGCGTCTCTTCGTCCGTTCTCGGATCGGCGACTTTTTCTAACTGTTCCGAGAGTTCGTTAACGGTTTTCTGGAGAGCCTTGAGATCGGCACTAAACGAGGCGTTGGTTTTTTCCCGGTAGGTGTTTACCGTCGATCGGAGGAAATTGTCGAGCGTTCCCGAGAGCGTGTTTTCTTCGGTGTCCGCCATCGCCGGACGGGGCGAGAGAAATAGGGAGCCAGCGCAGAATACAACGAGCGCGAGGGAGATAATCAGGATTTTTCCGAGTTTGGTAAGAAGAGTTTTCATGGTTCGATCCGAATTAGCGATCGAGGGGACGATCTCTAACATAGACCGAATCCTGTAATCCGGACGCTGAAATTTGGCCGATAGCGGGAGCGATCGAACCGTCTCGAACGTGACCGAAGATCCCCCGCGAGAGACAGAAAATCTCCCGCCGATTCCCGACCGAACACCGGGGGAAGGGAAACAGTAAGCACCTCGGTGTCGCGGTAGGGGTTCGATCGACGGGAGAGCGATCACGCAAGGGCGCGTGATTCAATCTCTCACTATAAACAGGAAAGATAAGAACTCGATAAGAAACGCCGGGATTTTCGAGAAAAACGACGGGGGATCGAGCGGGAAAACTGTCGAAGAGCGGGCGCGGAGCGTGTCCGGCGCGGAAAAAGGCGAAAAAAAAGAGGATCGATCGACCCTCTTCGGTTAGATGTTCTAGATGAAATTAGACTTCTTGTTTCCGTGTGCTGAGGTCGCCCACTTTCTGGAATAAACCGAATTCCACTTGCTCTTCCAGATCGGGATCGACCCCGGCGAACACGTCGCGGTACAGGGTACGGGAACCGTGCCAGATGTGGCCGAAGAAGAACAGGAGAGCGAAGACCGCGTGACCGAAGGTGAACCAGCCGCGGGGAGAGGTACGGAATACCCCGTCAGAATTCAGCGTTTCCGTGTCGAACTCGAACGGTTCGCCGAGTTGCGCTTTCCGGGCGTATTTTTTCACGTCGGCGGGATCGCTAAAGACTTTCCCGTCGAGCGCGCCACCGTAGAAAGAAACGGTCACGCCGGTTTGTTCGATACTGAGTTTCGATTCCGCGCGACGGAAGGGGATGTCGGCGCGAACGATGCCTTCGGAGTCGGTGAGAACCACGGGGAAGGTTTCAAAGAAGTTGGGCATCCGGCGGACGTTTAACACGCGACCTTCGGAGTCTTTGAACACGGGGTGGCCTAACCATTCTTTGGCGATACCGTCGCCGCTATCCATCGCGCCAGTACGGAATAGACCGCCTTTCGCGGGACTGTTACCGACGTAATCGTAGAAGGCGAGTTTTTCGGGAATCGCTTCCCAGGCTTCACTGACACTCGCGCCACCGGCGATGCTGGCATCGACACGACGGGCGATCTCTTCTTGGAAGTAGCCTTTATCCCACTGGTAGCGGGTGGGGCCGAACAGTTCGATCGGGGTGGTCGCGTTACCGTACCACATGGTTCCCGCCACGACGAAAGCGGCGAAGAACACCGCGGCGATCGAGCTAGAGAGAACGGTCTCGATATTCCCCATTCTCAGGGCTTTATAGAGTCTTTCGGGCGGACGAACCGATAAGTGGAACAGTCCGGCGATAATCCCGACAACGCCCGCCGCGATATGGTGGGCGACCACACCCCCCGGATTGAAGGGGTTAAAGCCCGAGGGACCCCATTCGGGCGCGACCGGTTGGACGTGACCCGTTAAACCGTAGGGGTCGGATACCCACATCCCCGGCCCCCAGAGACCGGTCAGGTGGAAAGCGCCGAAACCGAAACAGAGTAAACCGGATAAGAACAGGTGAATCCCGAACATTTTCGGGAGGTCGAGGGCGGGTTCGCCCGTGCGGGCATCTACGAAGAGTTCGAGATCCCAGTAAACCCAGTGCCATACGGCCGCGAGGAATAGCAGACCGGACAGGACGATGTGAGCGGCGGCAACGCCTTCAAAAGACCAGAAGCCGGGATCGACACCGGTTTCCCCGGTGACGCTCCAACCCCCCCAAGATCCCGTGACCCCGAGGCGGGCCATGAAGGGAAGGACGAACATTCCCTGCCGCCACATGGGATTGAGAACGGGATCGCTAGGATCGAAAATGGCAAGCTCGTAAAGAGCCATCGATCCCGCCCAGCCCGCGACGAGCGCGGTGTGCATCAGGTGGACGGAAATCAAACGCCCCGGATCGTTCAGGACGACTGTGTGTACTCGATACCAAGGTAGTCCCATTGACTACGCTCCTCCTAATTGACAATTTGGTGTCTACTTAGACGCTTTTTAAAGTTAAGGGTCGGAATATAAACTCAGCAATCTCGAAAATCGCGTCAACGAGTTAGCCAAGCTACATTATCCCCCGAAAGTGAATCGTATTTTCAAGAAGTGTAACGATTGTTAGAGCGGATTTCAAGGGGTGGAGGACGATCGATCGAGGCGAGACGGTCGTTTTTTTCGGGGGGTCAATCGGGGGCTATCGATCGTACCGATTCTCGCTCCCGGAACACGGGTAACGCGGGAGCGGACGAGATCCCGAAAAAAATAAGGTAGGCATCGCCCACCCTAACAAAACAAAGCGAGGTTGAAAAACTGATAACGCTCGATCGACGGTGAAATTAAAACTTTTTTAGCCCTAATCCCGCTAAATCGTTCTTAAATTCGGTTCGAGCGGTGTCTATCTTCGATCGATCCGCGTCGCGTTCGAGAATCGATACTCGAAGCACACATCGGCCATTATAGGAAGTTTTGTTAAAAAATGTGTAGATTGAATTCTTAAATTGTTTCGGCTTTCAGGATTGATTTGGATAGATGGTAAACGATCCGAGGATAGATCGGCGGATATCGGGACAATTAGCGGGAGTGGGGCTACGATCGAGCTAATATTCCCGTTATAATCGCCCGCGATGTCCGATACTAGCCAAGTCCTCGCCACCTTCCAACGAATTTGGGGGTACAGCGCCTTCCGTCCCCCGCAAGAAGAGATCGTCCGAACTTTGCTAAACGGGGAGGACGCGATCATCGTTATGCCGACGGGAGGGGGAAAATCGATCAGTTTTCAACTTCCCGCGCTCTTGCAAACGGGATTAACGCTCGTTATCTCCCCCCTCGTCGCGTTAATGGAAAATCAGGTTCAAGAGTTACGGGAAAAAAACCTTCCCGCCGCGCTACTCCATAACGAGGTTCCCAAGTTCCAGCGGAAGAAAACCCTAGAATCGATCGAGCGTCAGAATTTACGCCTTCTCTATCTTTCCCCCGAAACCCTGCTAAGTTCCGCCGTTTGGGAGAAATTAACCCTCTCTCACGTCAAAATTAACGGATTAATCCTCGATGAAGCCCATTGTTTAACCCAGTGGGGCGATAGTTTCCGTCCTACCTACCGTCGCTTGGGAACGGTTCGCCCGGCGTTACTCCAGTGTAAACCCGCGGGGACGAGGATAGCGATCGCCGCCTTCACCGCGACCGCGAACCCCACCACCCGCGAAACCCTCGCGCGCGTCCTACAACTCCAAAACCCGAAACTTTTCCTTCTCGATCCCTACCGAAAAAACCTTGACTTAAATACAAAAATATGTATTAGCCCCCGCTGTCGCCGTCATCAGTTACTGCATTCCCTGCGCGGTAAACCCCGGCGATCGGGATTAATCTACACGCGATCGCGACGGGAGAGCGAAAATCTGGCGACGTGGCTGGAATCGATGGATTATCGGGTTCGCGCCTATCACGCGGGTTTATCCCCCACGCGACGACGGGAGATAGAAACGCGCTGGCTATCGGGAGATTTACTTTTTGTCGTGTGTACTTCGGCTTTCGGGATGGGGATTAATAAAGCCGATGTTCGTTGGATAATTCATTATCACGCGCCTTCTTTATTATCGGAATATTTGCAGGAAGTCGGACGCGGTGGACGCGACGGGGAAACGATGGAAGCGTTAACTTTAATCAGCGAACCGACGGGATGGTTGGATAATAGCGATCGACAGTTACGGGATTTTTTTAAAAATCAGCGCGAGGAACAATATCGGCAAGCGTTACGGATTTCCCGACAGATTCCGGGAGAGGGCGATATAAATAGGATAAATGAAGAGTTTCCCGACGGGGCGATCGCTCTCGCGCTCCTGCATGGTCTCGATCGATTAGAATGGCTCGATCCCTTCCGTTATCGCCTGATTTCTTCGGATAGTTTACCGAAATTTTCCATCAATAGGCGAGATGAAATGGTTTCCTATCTCTATACTCGCCAATGTCGCTGGTGTTTCCTCCTGAACGCGTTCGGTTTCGAGGAGAGAGGGATTGATTTTCACTGCGGTCACTGCGATAATTGTCGTAAGTGGAGGAGAGATTAGAAATGTATCCAGAAGATGCGGGTGCTGGAGGAAACCAGCCAAGAATTGATGAACAAGCAGATCCTACAGTGATTCAACAGGAAGACCAATATTACTGTGGTGCGGCCTGCGCTCAGATGTTGTTAAGAGATCTTGGCATTTCAGTCGAGCAAAAATTTTTAGTCAAGCTTATTAGTCCGTCCGGATATAGCATAAGTCGGGGTATAGTATCCGCCGATGTTTTAGCCGCAGTCATGAATACTATAGACTCCGATAACCCCTCTCGCTGGCAAGGAGGGCTTCTCAAACTTACCGGAGCGACCCCTAGGGAGTTAATTGAGACTTTAATGCAAACTGGCCCTTGGATCGCTTTACTTTGGTCCGAATGGCCAGAACAAGCTAAAATAGGGCATATGGTAATCGTGGACAGTATTTACGAGAAGGAATTTTTAGTAATTCGAGATCCCGAGGAACGAACAAGATATAAAATGCGATTCTCCGATTTTATTATATATTGGACTGAATACGGAGTGTATAAGATATCATGAAAGTCATTGTTCAAAGAATCGAACTCTCTTCCACGGATATTAACAATATCTTCAATGTTTTTGTCCTATTGGATAGCCAGAAGTGTCGATTCGAGTTAACGGTAGAGATTGATAAAATCGGTGATAGAGAACTACAAAGAATTTCAACCGATCGAGTTTTTGACAATCTTTTCAAATACGATATCGCTATCCATAGTCGTATCTGTAAATTAGTTTCCGCGGTCTATAATCGTGAATCGATCGATCTACCATCTGATGTGGGTGAATTAGAGGTCGATCGAGACAAGCCTAGACCCTCTGATCAATACATCTCCGCGACCGAAGCGGGATTTGCGGCGGCAATGCGCTTACACGATAATAATTTAACGGAGAACTTGTCGATCGAGGAAGAGACTAGCCGACAATCCTAATCCAAGCGATGGCCGGTTAACTCGACGAAAATATCCTCTAGATTCGACTCGCGACACATGATCCCGGTTTTATCGCCTAAAGTATCTAAATAGACGTTCGCTTCCGCGAGGGTGGGGAAGAAATTGTACTCGATCTTGTCGTCTTTTTGTTTGATAACCAATCCCTCGCCGTATTTCGATCGAAATTCGTCTAGCGTTCCCAACTCGATCAATTTACCCGTTTCCATGATGCCGATGCGTCCCTCTTTTCCCGTCCCGTTATCGTTACAGAGGAATTCCACTTCTTCCATGTAATGGGTGGTGAGTAGTATCGTCATGCCCTGACGGTTGAGGTCGCGAATTA
Organism: Pannus brasiliensis CCIBt3594; assembly: GCF_036688125.1. Classification (NCBI taxonomy): domain Bacteria; kingdom Bacillati; phylum Cyanobacteriota; class Cyanophyceae; order Chroococcales; family Microcystaceae; genus Pannus; species Pannus brasiliensis. The sequence continues at coordinate 20,868 of NZ_JBAFSM010000048.1, forward strand.
CTTCCCAGAGACGACGGCGATTTTGAGGGTCGAGGCCGACGGTGGGTTCATCGAGAAAGAGGATTCGCGGTTCGTGGAGTAGCGCGCGGGCGATCTGTAAACGGCGTTTCATCCCCCCGGAGAGGGTTTTCGCGAGGGAAGTCTTTCGATCGCTTAAACTAACGTAATCCAGCCATCGATCGATTAATTCCTGTCGTTTCGGGTTGGGGATATGGTGCATCCGTCCGTGAAATTCCATGTTTTCCCAAACGGTTAACTCGCCATCGACGCTGATCTGTTGTAAAACCACGCCGATATTCCGTTTTACCGCGTTCCGATGCCGTGTCACGTCGTATCCCGCCACTTCTATCCGTCCCTGACTCGGAGAGGTGAGGGTGATCATCATGCGGATGGTGGTCGATTTCCCCGCGCCGTTGGGGCCGAGTAAGCCGAAAATCTCGCCTTCCTCGATGGTGAAGGAGAGATCGTCAACAACGGGACGGTCATTATAGATTTTGAAAACGTTTTGGAGATCGATCGCGGCGCTCATGGTCACAAATCTTTATATTCGCTCTATCGACCAGTGTAACCGAGAGCGGGTCGGGAATTCCAGTATCGAGCGATCGGGCGATTATTTAAGAGATTCCATCCTTTCCAAGACTATTCACCGCTCGGTCTAGGGATTACCGGGAAAGAAAGCGATTTTTCCGACGATACCGACGAGAGCGGTCACGAAAACACCGAGGATACCGAGAAACCCTACCGTCATGATGTTGATCCGTCCGTTAATATCGTCGGTTCGTTCCTTGAGTCCCGTGATGCGCGAGTCTACGGCTTTAATCTCCCCTTTGATTTCCGCCTGCCCGATCGCTAGGTTGGTAAGATCGGTTCGGATACCTTCCAGATTACTCTCGATCGCCGTGATTCGGTTCTCGATCGCTTTCTGTCCGTCGGCAAGTCCGATGATGAGATCTTTTAAGCGTTTCCGGTCATTCTCGGTAACGGCTGTCATGGCATGGACTCCGATTAAATGATGGGAGATCGGCCGGATAACTGTATTATGGGCTAGATCCTTTCGGTTATTTACCCCGTGTCGCGTTCGGTGGGCTTGGCGATCGGGACGGACGATAGCCTGTACCGATTGTAATTTTCCAGAGGATGATCGAGGAAATTTACCGGCGATCGACTAAAGGTAGCGTTCGGTAAATTTAGCGATCGGGAACTAGGGATGATAGCCTTCCTTCTATCCCTCGCCCCGTAACTCTCCCGATAGCGTGTAGTTTTGTATAGGGGAACTTTACTCGGATCACCCGGCGGAGTAAGATTTTTTCCGAGTACGATCGACTTGTTCGCTTTTTGAACAGAGAACTTCATATTTCGTAACAAAAGGAAACAATTTATGCGCAAATTGTTCGCTTTGGTCTTGGTACTAACCGTTTGGTTTACCTTCGCGCCCCCCGCGTCCGCGGATTTCGCGAATTTAACCCCCTGCGGCGAAAACCCCGCTTTCTTGCAAAAAGCGAAAACCTTCCGCAACACCACCAGCGATCCCGAATCCGGAGCCAAACGCGCTCAAACCTACTCCCAGGCCCTCTGCGGCCCCGAAGGCTATCCCCACCTGATCGTGGACGGACGCTGGGATCACATGGGAGATTTCTTCATCCCTAGCATCCTCTTCCTGTATATCGCGGGTTGGATCGGCTGGGTCGGTCGCTCGTACCTGATCGCCGTTCGCGATGACAAAGACGCGGAAATGAAGGAAATCATCATCGATGTTCCCCTCGCCGTCAGCAAAATGCTCACCGGCTTCCTCTGGCCCGTCGCCGCTTTACAGGAAGCGCTCTCCGGTAAATTAACCGTCAAGGATTCGGAAATTCCCGTTTCCCCCCGTTAATTTTTGTTGCAATAACTTGACTTTTTTGCTTGTCGATTCATCAGGAGAACTCATAATGGCCAAATTTCTCTCGACCGCACCCGTGTTAATCATGGCTCTGCTAACCTTTACCGCCGGCATCTTAATCGAATTCAATCGCTTCTATCCCGATCTGTTGTTCCATCCTCTAGGCTAAGAGAGCGTTTCGCGCTGACAAAAGAGGGCTACCGATCACCGTAGCCCTTTTTTGTTCGATCGCCATCGCAAAATTCTAAACTTTTCTGTAGTCTCCGATACGGAACGCGAGAATCGTGTCACAGTGAAAGTAGAGATTTCGATCGCTCCCGTCGGGAGGGTAATGAGTTATGAATATTCAAGAACACGCGCGCCAGAATTTAGCCAAAGAACGACTCGACAACGAACATTTACACCAAAATCTCTTAGCCCGTAGCGAGGAGGGGTTAGGAGAGGGACAAACCGAAGAGGAGAAAGCGCGGGAATTGCTCACCCAAGAGCGTCAAGAAGCCGAAAACCGCCAGGAATCTTTATTGAATCGCTCGATCGAACAAATCCAGTAGACCGCTTCGGGGACGGGTTCCGGCGCGTCCCCCCCACCGATCGAGGTAAAATGGCTAGTCAGCAGTCTCCTACCGACATCCATGCAAATCCGAAGACGACCTCCTAGCCCTGCCGTAAACGTCGAGAACCTCAGTTACGTGGTCAAGATCCCGGAAGCGGAACCGCGGAACATTTTAGAAGAAATCGTCTGGAATAAAGAGATCGAAGTCGATCGACTGCGCGAGCGGGTTCCTTTACTAGAATTACGCAAAAAAATCGCCACAACGCCCCCGCCGAAGGATTTTCTGGCGGCCATCCGCGACGGCAAAACGAAACCGGCACTGATCGCGGAGGTGAAAAAAGCCTCCCCCAGTAAAGGTATTATCCGGGAAGATTTCGATCCCGTGGCGATCGCGCGCGCTTACGAGGAAGGGGGGGCGAGTTGTCTGTCGGTATTGACGGACGAGAAATTCTTCCGGGGAAGTTACGATAATCTCGCGCTCGTGCGGCAAGCGGTCGATTTACCCCTACTTTGCAAGGAATTTATTCTTTATCCCTATCAAATCTACTACGCGCGCACTCGGGGAGCCGATGCCATCCTCTTAATCGCCGCCATCCTCAGCGATCGGGATATAGCATACTTCGCGAAAATTGTCGATAGTTTGGGGATGACCGCGTTGGTGGAGGTGCATACTCTCGAAGAGTTCGATCGGGTGCTGGCGATCGAGGGAGTCCGATTAATCGGCATCAACAACCGCGATCTAGAGACCTTTACCGTCGATATCGACACCACGCGTCAATTAACGACGGCGCGACGGGAAAAGATCCGGGAAAAAGGAATTCTCATCGTCAGCGAGTCCGGACTGCACCGGGCCGCGGATGTAGGAGTGGTGGCGAGCGCGGGGGCGAACGCGGTGTTAATCGGCGAATCCCTCGTCAAACTCGATAACCCGATCGAGGGGATCGCGGCGTTATTTCCCGCGGTATGATCGGAATTCCGAATCTTAAAAAATCCCCGCGGAATTCGTTCGATCGAACCTTTCATTTCTAGCCTGTTAATTATCGCGAGACGAGAGAGACAATCTATGGAAAACAAGCAGATGCTCATGATTCCCGGCCCCACCCCCGTGCCGGAATCGGTCTTATTAGCCATGGCCAAACACCCCATCGGCCATAGAAGCGGCGATTTTAGCAAAGTTATCGCCGAATTGACCGAAAATCTCAAATGGCTCCATCAAACGAGCGGTGACGTGTTAATGCTCACCGCGTCGGGAACCGGGGCGATGGAAGCGGGAATTATTAACTTCCTCAGTCCCGGCGATCGGGTTTTAGTCGGGGATAACGGCAAATTCGGCGAGCGTTGGGGAAAAGTGGCCAAAGCTTTCGGGTTAAACGCCGAGATAATTAAAGCCGAATGGGGCAAACCCCTCGATCCGGAAGTCTTTAAAGCCAAACTCGCCGAAGACAAGGAAAAAACCATCAAAGCGGTGATCGTTACCCACTCGGAAACCTCCACCGGCGTACTCAACGATCTGGAAGCGATCAATAAAGCCGTCAAGGAACACGGCGAGGCGTTAATCATCGTCGATGCCGTCACCAGCCTCGGCGCGTTCAATATTCCGATCGACGAATGGGGGTTAGATGTGGTCGGTTCGGGTTCGCAGAAAGGCTATATGATCCCCCCCGGACTCGCCTTCGTATCGGTGAGCCAGAAAGCCTGGAAAGCCTACGAAACCGCCAAAATCCCCCGTTTCTACCTCGATCTCGGCAAATACAAAAAAGCCACCGACGAGAATAGTTCCCCCTTCACCCCTCCCATCAACCTGATGTACGGCCTACAAGCCGCGCTACAGATGATGAGACGCGAGGGCTTAGAATCGATCTTCGCTCGTCACCTACGTTTGACCGCGGCCACCCGCGCGGGGATGAAAGCGTTAGGTTTACCTTTATTCGCGCCGGATCACGCGGCCAGTACCGCCATTACCGCGGTCGCGCCGGTGGGAGTAGACGCGGAGAAAATTCGATCGACCCTTCGGAAACAGTTCGATATCGCCGTCGCCGGGGGCCAGGATCACCTCAAGGGTAAAATCTTCCGCATCGGTCATCTCGGTTTCGCGAGTGAACGCGATGTGTTGACGGTAATCGCGGCCATTGAAGCGACCTTAATCGAACTCGGTTACGATGGCGTGACCGCCGGTGCCGGTGTCGCGGCCGCCGCGGGTGTTTTCGCCGCCGGTTAGTTTTTTATTTCAATGTGTTTGAATCCCCTTTCTTTCGCGGAGAGGGGATTTTTCGATCGGTGGGTGGGGTTGTGGGAGGGATCGGTAGATAGAGGTAGAATATTCTTAGGATGGACATCTAGGAGGAATCTATGCTAAGTAATTTAAGCATTAAAAATTTGACAGTTTTTTCCGAGATCGATCTCCAATTTTCTAGAACCATTAATGTAATTGTCGGCGAAAACGGAACGGGGAAAACTCATCTTCTCAAGATTGCTTACTCCGCACTTGCTACTAGCTGGAAAGAAGGACGAAAATCTGGAGGATCACCGACAAAAGCGTTACTACAAACTCGTTTAGCGGAAAAAATTGTTAATGTTTTTCGTCCAGATTATCTTGGGAGACTCGCTCGACGAAAGCAAGGGCGTGAACGATGCGATATAAAGCTAAATTTTCAAGATAAACAGTTTAATTTTGCCTTTAGCTTTGCTACTAATAGTAAAACAGAAGTTGTAGTCGAAAAACTTCCAGAGTCTTGGCTTGACGTGTCTTCTGTCTATCTTCCTACGCGGGAACTCCTAACTATTTTCCCGAACTTCGTTTCCCTATACGAAAGTCGTTATCTTGACTTTGAAGAAACTTGGCGAGATACCTGTTTGCTTCTCAGTTTCCCTTTGCAAAAAGGACCTAAAGTGAAACGAATTCAGAAATTGTTAGTACCGATCGAGTCGGCGATGGGTGGATCGATCGAGTTAGATAAAAATGGTCGTTTTTATTTGAAGAATGACAGTGGACGATTTGAGATGCCCCTCGTCGCCGAAGGACATCGTAAATTAGCGATGTTAGCCCGTCTAATCGCCACTGGAGTATTAATAGACAAGGGGTTTTTATTCTGGGATGAACCCGAAGCAAATCTCAATCCGAGCCTAATTAAAGAAGTAGCGCGAAGTATCGTGAATCTCGGTCACGCAGGTATTCAAGTATTTATTGCCACTCATAGCTTATTTTTACTACGCGAGCTTGAAATTCTCATGGCCGATCAACATAATGACCAACTGAATCCAAGATTTTTTGGCTTACATTTCTCCGAGGGTAGCGTTATCGTCAAACAAGGAAACGCGATTGATGAAATTGGAGAGATTACCGCGCTCGATGAAGATCTCGCCCAATCTGACCGTTTTCTAAATATTGGAGACTGAGAGCGGTGAGAATTGAAGTTGATGGCTTGACATTTGATTTTCCCGATTCATGGAAGGTCAGCAAATACGATGAATGGGCTTTTTATCGGAACCAGTTCTTTAGAATGTGGGATGGTATTAAAGCAGTCGATCTTATCGCTATTAACGAGCGAGACATCTGGTTAATCGAGGTCAAAGATTACCGTCAGTCACCCCGGACAAAACCTCAAGACCTGTCGGAAGAAGTGGCACAAAAAGTTTTCTCTACCCTCGCGGCCATGTTACCCGCGAAGGTCAACGCGTTAGACCTTTCCGAAAGCGATTTTGCAAGAGAGGTTCTTAATGGAACCCGATTACACGTTGTCCTGCATCTCGAACAACCGAGGCAACACTCTAGACTATTTCCACGCGCGATCAATCCCGCTAACGTACAATTAAAACTGAGAAGTTCGATCAAGCCGATCGATCCACATCCCAAAGTTGTAGAGTCTACTAATATGCGAGGTTTAGAATGGCGTGTGACGTGATTCTGCTTCCGATTCAGCAATCGATCGATCGCTAAACCATCGCGAAAAATTCCCCCTAAAACCGAACGCTTTTAGAACAATAATGGTTCAATTTTTGCCTGTACTTCCTCGATTAAACTGTTAGGAACAGACTCGACAAATTGAATCGCCCGTGCCGTCCAGTCTAAACACTTGATCTGATCGGCGAGAATAACCCCTTGAACCTGTAACTCCGGGGGTAAAACGACTTCAAAAGGATATCCCTTACGTTGCTTCGTGATCGGCATAAACAAAGCGAGAGAACTTCTTTCGTTATAGCTACGGGGAGAGACGACAAAAGCCGGTCTATGCCCTCTCTGTTCGTGTCCCTTCGTTGGATCGAAGTCGAGATACACGATATCACCTCGATCGGGAATATAGGAGCGCGAAATCTCTACCATACTTCCTTTCCAACCGCGGTTCCACTCTCTATTTCCCCGTGTAGATTTTCCGGCGCGATCCCCGCGACCAATTCATCGAGAGTATATCGTTTTCGGCTTCTCGGTTGAATCACGAGATTTCCATCGATAACGAGCAGATCTATCTCCATCCCTTCCGCTAATTGAATATCTTTCGCTAGATCCGGCGGAATCCGAACCGCGAGACTATTTCCCCATTTACCCACTGTCGCGATCATAGTTGAAAAGATTTTTAGATTAAAACTTCCAGATCTTATTCAAAATTATAGCGAGGGGGAAGAGAATTCACTCGATCGCCCGCGCGACTTTTTTCCTAGCCGAACCCGCTTCGATCGACCCCTAAACCATCCCGATCGAAAATGCTCCCGAAGAACACGACCCGGCTCGAACTCGATTAAAATGTAAAAATCAGACGGAATTTTCCAGATGTGACTATGAATTTAACCGTTGAAATCGAACAGGAAGAGGACGGACGCTGGATCGCGGAAATGATCGGACTACCAGGTGTTTTGGCCTACGGTCAGACCCGTGAAGAGGCGATCGCGCGAGTTCAAGCCCTAGCGTTACGCGTCCTGGCCGATCGTCTCGAACACGGAGAAGGCGAGGCTACACTCGTTACCATATCTTTTCAAGCCGCGTGAGTCAATGGAGTTCGACAAAAGCCAAGCGAGTGTTAGCGGCCTTGCTTCGGATCGGTTGGAACGTTAAACGGGAAACTGGAGGCTCTCATCGCGTTCTTTCGCGTCCCGATCGACGATCGACCGGACTTTGTTTTCGCTTTTCATGACAAAGAAGAGATCGGCCCGAAAATGTTAGCTCGCATCGCGAAACATACAGGTTTACAGCTGGAAGATTTGTAAATCCCGACCGAGATCGAACCTGACAAGGACTGGTAACGGAGGGTCATCGTTACGATCGATAGCGAGTAACGCGCTCCCTGTAGAATTCGATCGAGAGAAATTCAAGGATCGGCAAAGTAACGTTTAAACCTGGGATCGAGATGGTGTTTTTTGCGGCTATTGCAGGAGAGACAGAGGGTTTGTAGGTTGCTGATGTCGTTACTGCCGCCGATCGCTAGGGGGATGATATGATCGATCGACAGTCCGGTATCCGTCTCCCGTTTGCCACAACTTTGACATTGATAATTATCCCGTCGGTAAACGTAGTCGCGGACGGACGAGGGAATCGGAATTCGAGGGGTTTTCGCCATAGGTTTTCAAGTCATCGGTAATCTCACCGTAACACAAGTTCCCTCGCCGATTTCACTCTCGATCTCGATCTCGCCCCGGTGAAGTTCGACGCATTTTTTCACCACCGCTAATCCTAACCCCGTACCGATAATATTCTCGACGTTCGTACCGCGATAGAAAGGTTCGTAAATCCGCGCTTTATCTTCGTCCGCGATGCCGATCCCCCGGTCTCGGACTTGAAAGACGATTCGATCGCTCTCTTTTTTTAGACTTAACACGATATGTTCTCCCGTGGGCGAATATTTAATCGAATTTAACAATAAATTGCTCAAAATCGAGTATAGTAACTTTTCGTCCAGATCGGGACGATTTAAAAATCCCTCGCTAAGAAACTCGATCGGGGTATTGTTTTTATTGAGAAACTGAAGATCTTCCACGAGATTCAAACAGAACGCCTCGATATCTACCGGCTCTAGCGTACAAGTTAAATTCCCCGCTTCCGCTCTCGTTAAAATCAGGATATCTGTTAAGAATTGATTCATTAACTTGACCGAAGACTGGATACGGTAGATATTTTTCAAGCTCGATCGATCCACCTCCCGTAAGCTATCTTCGAGTAATTGCGCGGAAGATAGGATAACCGTTAACGGGGTTCTAAACTCGTGAGATATCATCGAGAAAAGGCGAATTTTTAGATCGGATAATTCTTTCTCTTGTAATAAAATTTGTTTGGCTTGCTCGATTTTTTGTCGCTGTTTTTCTTGCAGGAAAACCAATAAATAAACCGCTGAAATAATTCCGAAACTCGCGCAAGTACCGATAAAACCGAGAAGAGAATTCTCGCGAATACTATCCCGAGAACTAGCGATATAACTGCGTAAATCTCTTTTCTTACTCGCTTGTAAATAAGCGAGTAAGGATTGAAATCGCTCGCGAATCTTAACACTTTCGCTCGTGATCGTTTCCTGAGCGATATCGTCGGATTCGTCGGGGCGATAGATCTCGATCGAGCGATTGAAAAGACCGATTCTTTGATATACTAAACGATCGATCCTCGCGACCTGTTCCCGCTCGAATTCCGTCCCGTCCCGTACTTGTTTCGCGAGCAGTCGGAGATTGGATTCCATGAGAGCGAGCGCCCGACGGTGACGGCCTAACTCCTCCTGATTTCCCGTTTTAATATAACCCCGTCTCCCGGATTCCGCCACCGCCATGTTAGCGTAGAGATTCGTTAAATTATCGATGATCTCGTAGGTCGCTTCCACCTTGTTCGCGTTCTCTCGTAACGCTAAAGTATTCCGATAGGAAACCAGAGCGATCGCCCCCATCAGTAACAGGGTCAAACCGAACCCTCCCGCGATCCATTTTCCCTGTTTGAACCAATTCATCAACGATTATCCGACGCTACTTCCAGCTTACCCTATCTCCCCCGATCGACCATGCGAATTTTAGTCGTAGAAGACGATATCCAACTCGCCGAGATCCTCCGAGAGACCTTAAGTTCCCGTCAGTACGCGGTAGATGTGGCTAGAGACGGCGAAGAAGGCTGGAATTGGCTAGAATTGGGTAAATACGACCTATTAGTATTAGATGTCACCCTGCCGAAACTCGACGGGATGCGTCTCTGTCAACGACTGCGCCGCGTCGAGGCCGGCCATGCCGTCTACCCGAACGCCACCGTTCCCGTCCTTCTCCTGACCGCGCGCGATACGGTCACGGATAAAATCGACGGATTGGACGCGGGAGCCGATGATTACGTGACGAAACCCTTCGATCTCGGCGAGTTAATGGCCAGAATCCGGGCGCTCCTCCGGAGGGGCAACACCTCCCCTGGCGTTTTACTATCCTGGGGAAACTTGCAGTTGCATCCTAGCACCTACGAGGCCACCTACGACGGACACTCTCTCTCCCTGACCCCGAAAGAATTCTCGCTGTTGGAATTATTGGTAACGAACGGACGACGGGTGTTAAGTCGATCGGGTATTATCGAGCGGGTATGGCCGCTGGACGATTCCCCGGCCGAAGAAACCGTCACCTCCCACATCCGCGGCCTGCGGAACAAACTCAAATCCCTCGGCGCGCCGGAAGATTTCATCGAAACCGTCCACGGATTGGGTTATCGCTTGAAATAAATCCCTTCTCGGGAGGTAGACAAAATATTTTCTGCACGAAATCTGCACGGAGTACGCGGTTCCGATGAAGAAGCTCGGGGTACAGTAAAAAGTTAGACACCTACAGGGCTTGCTTGTCCGCCGATCGAGCGGGAAATCCCTGTAATCCCCTCTTTCACGCGAGACATCCTAGCATGATCCACACGAGTTTTGACTATCACGGATGGCGGGTCGAATTAATTCCGGAGACGAACGGGTATTCCTTTCGATGTTGGCGCGCGGGAACGGCCGAGGGAATTACCGACGGACGGATCTACGCGACCCGCGAACGAACCCTCGCGGTAGCGCGACAGAGAGCCGACCTAGAGAGCGCCTGTCTAGCCTTATTACGGTTTTTAAACGATCTCGGTGGCCGAAGTTACTACCTGACGGGAGACGATCGCGCGGCGCTGACCGATTCGCTCCTGGAATTCGCCCGGGCCGGTAGTCTGTCCTGATCCGACGAGAAAAATTTTCCCCTAACATCATCTGTACGGGAGCGGGCCGGTTCTCGCTCTCTTTTCCCGTTGGCTCGACGGACACGCGAACTCTCTCGATCGCGACACGGCGCGACATAGGGGTAAGACCGGATTTCCCGAAACCGGACAAACTTGCCGGTCAGGGAAAAGACGAAAGGAAACCTCTGGCAAAATTCAATAATTGTCGCGTGTTTAGGTAGCCGGGAGCCAGTATTCAGGAGCTAAAAAGAATAATAAAGAAGATTATATCTAAAAATTTCAGTAAAAACCTATTTATGTTGTGAAATCACATTTTTTGAGATGTTTATAACCTCAAAAACGAATTGTGCAAGAGGTCTAGGGGAAAAAGTTTACTCGTCCACTTTTTCCCCTAGACCTCTTCCCCCACCCGTACCCCCGTGGGAACGTTCGGAAAATCGGCATAAGCCGGGGTCTTTCCGTCACCGACCTTCGGTGGAGGGAACAGGGAACAGGCAACGGACAACCGTAAGAACTTTTGGTCGAATCCAAAATTTGTTGCCTGTTCGTTTCCAAGGGCCGACCAACGGGTCGAAGCCCCGTCTCCTTCGGGCGATCGCGTCTTTTCGGTGTTTAAATCCCCGAGACGATGCCTTCCCTGTTGCCTGTTCCCTTTAAGGAGACCGTCGGACAGAAAAAAGTTACCGGAGCGCCCCGCGGAAACCGTCAAAATCGTCGCGGGGAAAGCCTCCCGTATGTTGCCGCGTCCGATTACATTAACTTTTATTGACAAGCTCGACTTTATTTATGGTAACAAATCTAAAAATAGAATATACTTCTTTTGAGAGTCGTCACGAAACGTGTACTGTTGGTAAGAAAATACAACTTTTTGAAACATGAAAGGCAAAACCGCTAATCTTTTATTCGGCACGGGATTACTATTTCTCGCCCTGGGATCGATCGGCATCGAACGAGCCTCGGCGGCCGAGCTCACTTCTTTTCAAAACGCGTTAGCCACCCCCTATAGCCCGAAGGGTTGGAACTTCTACTGGAATAAAGGGGGAGCGATCGGCTCGTCCGCGAATTACACCTCGTTCCGCGGATTCGTCGCGCCGGACTTTTATTACACGACGGATCTAACCTTTCCCGGCTCTGGAGACGGCGCCTACGCCTTTTTCGGGAATCTAAAAAGCTATCCCAACGCGATAGATAATACCGGCCCGGGCGGTCATCCAGGACGGGGTTCAAGCCAGGCATCTGACGGCATCGAGCGTTTCGTGATCGCCGCTTATACCGTGGAGAGTGCCGGCGTGTACGGCATCCAAAATCTGCTTCTAACCAATGTCGATTACACGTTTCCGAGTACCGACGGGGTGACTTTGCGCATCTACGTTAACAATAGGCTGAAATTGAGCGGCGGCACCACGGCGGGATACAATCAATCTTTAAAGCTCACTTTTTTCGATCTCGGTAACTTGCTCGCGAACGACACGATCTACGTGGCGATCGGCTCCGGGGCTACAGATCGCGGCGATTCTTTCTCGCTCCGCTACGGGATCGATTTCCAATCGTCGGTCACTGGTCTCGCTCCTTTAAGCACCAAACTCGGGAGTTTCTCGGCCTTCAGCGAATCGCCTCTAGAACCGGCCGCGGATACCCCCGAACCCTCGATGCTTCTCGGACTATTGAGCCTCTTCTCGATCGGTCTGGTACGATCGAAGAATTCCTCCGCTCGCTAATCCCGATCGGATCGCCCGATCGAAATTCCGAGGGGAGACGGTCCAGGAACGAACCACCCGATCGAGGGGGTTTGCCGCTCTCCCTTCCCTCCCATCCTTACAAAAACACTCGATAGCGTTTTTCTGACGGTAATTCCCTTTTTCAATCCCGCCAAGATCCCGATGACTCTCCCGCGAGCCGCGGGATCGATTATTGGTCAGTCCGGGTTCCCGTCCGCGAAAACGCGTCTGGAAGCGGGGCCGCGAGGGGAAATTCCTCGCCGCGGCAGTACGCGTCGAATTCCTCCTCGAAACGGCTCCAACTGGTGGCGATCGAGCGCGGCAATCGTCCGGCGGGGGCCTCCCGATACAGCGGGAGACGATTTTCGATCCGCTCCCGGATCTCGGGGTGCAGTTCGTCGAAGCGATCGGTTTTCGTTCCCGTGTAGTTGAGAACGATAAACCCCGGTTTCCCTTTCATTTTCATCCAGGGTTCCCAGGGACCCATCCGGTAATAGGAGAGAGTGACCCGGCCCGAATCCCCCCCGCTCCCCGGACGATCGACCATCGCGGTCGGGAAAATAAATTTATACGAATCGGACGATTGTACGAAGGGTTCGGGAGAGTAATCGGCGAAGCGCGGCTCGATCGCCAGGGGATTGGCAAGTTTTAGATTGATATCCAGGGACACGAAAGAAGTATCAGCCGATCGATAAACTTCTACCCGCGGGGGGATGGCGAATTCCTGATAATCGTAGGAACGATGGAGAACGTTGAGCGTTTCCCCCGTCCAGGGATTCCGCCAGCGCCGGAGAACCCGACCCGTTTCGGGCGCGAGGTACAGGGAAAACTTGCGACTGACGAGAAACCAGCGATCGATCGCCTCTTCCCGAACACAACGGGAAATATCCACCCCTAAAAAATCGAAGAGATGGACGGGTTCGTCCCCGTCCAGGGGGTGAGCGTACATCGAACCGATCGCCTCGAAATAATAGGTGCGTCCGTCCGTGCCGCAACGTATCCGGACGAACTGTTCGTCGCTAAGGGTAGATTTCCGAATACTCATAAACCCCCGTCGTCGCTTTCCCCCCTCAGATTACCCCGATCGCCGAGATCGTGTCTCTACCGTGAAGAATAGACCTCCGGCGGAATTCAGCAATTGTCGTGTGGTCAGGGGGTCAGGGAGTCAGGAGTCAGGAGCCAGGAGCCAGGAGAAGGAATAAAGAAGATTAGAGCTAAAAATTTCAGAAAATATCTATTTTTCTTGTATAAATTCGGTTTTTGAAGTTTTTAGACCCTCAAAAATGAATTTTGCGAGAGGTCTAGTAGACTTCTGGCGGAATTCGGAGATTATGTTTCTGTCACCAATAAGAATCGAAAGTTACATTCAACTATAAACTTACAATTTCAAGAATAAAAATGTGAAAAATACAAGATTTATGCTTTAAAGCTCTCTTCGCTTCTCCTCTCTCCTATTAAATCCTAACTCCTAACTCCTGGCTCCTAACTCCTGACTCCTGACTCCTGACCCCTGTATTTTTAATCGCTCGCGAGAGATTTCCCCGGACGCGCGGGGGCGATCTCGTTCACCTCGGTACTCAAAATCGTTATGACTATGATATAGTTGTTACGGAATGTAAAAATCAACGCCTTCCCAACAACAACACGCGCAAGGAGAGTAACAGCATGACCGCCGAAGGTTGCTTAAGAGTCGGACAAGCGGCTCCGGATTTTACCGCTACCGCCGTTGTCGATCAGGAGTTCAAAACCATCAAACTATCCGATTATCGCGGCAAATACGTCGTTCTGTTCTTCTACCCCCTCGATTTCACCTTCGTTTGTCCCACCGAGATCACCGCGTTCAGCGATCGGGCGGGCGAGTTCACCGGCATCAACACCGAGATCTTGGGCGTGTCCGTGGATAGCGAATTCGCGCACCTGGCCTGGATTCAAACCGATCGCAAATCCGGCGGTGTCGGCGACGTGGCTTACCCCCTCGTGTCCGACCTGAAAAAAGAAATCAGTACCGCTTACAACGTGTTAGATCCCGACGCGGGCGTGTCCCTGCGCGGTCTTTTCATCATCGATAAAGAAGGGATCATCCAACACGCGACCATTAATAACCTGTCCTTCGGTCGCAGTGTCGATGAAACCCTCCGCACCCTGAAAGCGATTCAATACGTCCAATCCCATCCCGATGAAGTTTGTCCCGCGGGTTGGCAAGAGGGCGACGCGACGATGGTTCCCGACCCCGTGAAGTCGAAAGTGTACTTCGCGGCCGTCTAATCCTACCGAACGGAACGCGCGAGCGACGAAAACCCGCCTAACCGACGGGTTTTCAATTTTTTATCGGAGCCGAGCGCGAGCTTCCCCTTTCCGGGAGAAAAGTGTTTCGGGGAAGCTTGTACTCCCGATCGAAAATCCGCCGACCACCGAAAAGCGGTCGGCGGATAACCGTCAGCTTATCCCTCCACCTTTTCCTTTTAACCTTTCCCTATTACCGGCGAATCTGCCTTATTTCGCGAGATTCGGTCTAACCAACGCGTTCGCCACCCGCCTCACTCGTCCCGTCGTTGTAGACGCTCGCGGAAAAACAGACGGAACAACTCGCAAGCGAGACTCGTTTTGCCTTCCTGTCGATTTACCAAACCCATCTTTTGTAACGGAAGGCTGAGTTCCGCCTCGCACTCGATCGGGGCGGACCGCCCGACGATTTCCGCGAAAATGTCCTGTAGGTGGGGATAGCGTTGCAGGTTCCACCATTGCTGTTGTAAATGTTCCGCGTAGAGATCTAGGGCGATCCCGGCATTTTCTACCAGTTCTTCTAGGGCGATCGTTCCCTGTTGGAAGTAATAGAACGCCAACTGCAAGCGATAGGGATGTCCTCCCAGAAAAGCGATCAGACGATCGATCTCCGAGGGGGCGAACTTTTGTTCGTAGCGTTCCGCCAGATCCCGCGTTTGGGCGGCGATGAATTCGGGTAGATCGATCGCCAGCCCCGCGTTGAGGAGAGAGGGGGCGATCGGGTCGGGTAAGAGGACTTCGGTAGAATAGACCTCCTGCACGAATCAAGAAGAGTGTGCCAGTTCATAATTGAGTAATCC